>NZ_AP024371.1:604110-906165 GCF_019668505.1 Borrelia miyamotoi | reverse complement strand
CATACTTGCTTCTACTTTAGGTAACATAGAGCCAGAAGCAAAATGTCCTTCTCCTATATATCTTCTTAAATCAACACTACTTATTTTATCAAGCAAAATTTCATCTCTTTTACCAAAATTTAATGCTACTTGATCAACAGCAGTAACCATCACCAACTTATCTGCACCTACATCCTGTCCTAATCTAGATGACGAAAAATCCTTATCAATTACTCCACTTACTCCTTTAAGTACCCCTTTATCATCTATTATAACGGGAATCCCTCCTCCTCCACATGCAATAACTATAAAACCTTTATTCATTAATTCACTTATTTCCTCTATTTCTATAATCTCAATAGGTTTAGGTGATGCCACAACTCTTCTATATCCCCTTCCACTATCTTCCTTTAAAATATATCCTTTACTCTCAAGCTCAGCCGCTCTTTTCTTATCATAAAATGGTCCAATAGGTTTGCTAGGATTTCTAAAACACTTATCTTCTTTATCCACAAGCACTTGTGTAAGTAGTACTACCACTCCACGTCTAATTCCTCGCTTATATAACTCATTTCTTATAACTTGCTCAATATAATATCCTATCATTCCCTGACTCATACCCACACACACATCAAGCGGTATCAAAGGTGTTTCTTTACACATCTCATTCTCTAGCAAAATTCTTCCTATCTGTGGACCATTACCATGACTGATAATAACTTCATAATCATTCTCTATTAAATCTACTATTTTACATACGCCAGTCTCTAACTTTATTAAGTTTTGATAAAATGCCCCCCCTTCCCCACCTTCTAATGCATTCCCCCCAATACTTACTACAACCCTTCTACTCATATACAACTCCAACTTATAAATAAACGTTCACCATTATCACTAAAATACATACTACAAATTCGATCACAAATATTGGTAATACAAATCTAAACCAACTACCATAACCTATCTTTGCTATACCTAAGACAGCCATTATAACTCCACTTGTTGGTGTTAATAAATTAACTAGTCCTGATGCGGTTTGCATAGCCAACACAACTGATGACCTTGGCATATCTAAAAAATCAGCCAATGGTGCCATTATTGACATAGTAAGACTTGCATGACCAGATGATGAGGGAACAACAAATCCTATACATACCTGCACAAGCTGATTTAACACTACAAACATCCCTTTAGGCACTCCATACAAAAACTTTGATGCTGCATTCAACATAGTTCCTATAATCATGCCCTCATCAGCTACTATCATTACACCTCGAGCCATACCTATAACAAGTGCTGCTGTTATCATATCTTTAGTCCCTTCTACAAATGATTCCCACATCTGTAATTCGCTAATCCTACATATAAATGCCGATAAAATTGCTGTACCAAGATATAACATCGCCATCTCCTGCATCCACCAACCAAGCTCCACAATGCTATACATTAAAAACAAGATCATTATTCCATATAAAACCAATACCATCTTTCGTCTACTTGTAAATTCAGGTATACTATCCCTGATACCACCTTTGACAAAAGCATCGTAATGCTCTTCTTTTTGCGCATACACTATAGATCTTTTAGGATCACTCTTTACTCTACTAGCATATACTAATACATACACTATAGCCAAAAACACAGAAATTATATATAAAATAATACGGAAATAAAAGCCTTCCTTTATTTCTATACCAGCTATAGCTGACGCTATCCCAGTAGAAAATGGATTAATAGTAGATGCCATAGTTCCTACACCAGCTCCTAATCCAATAATTGAAACAGCTACAATAGTATCATAACCTAAAGCTATTATTAATGGAATCATAATAAGATAAAATGGTAGCGTTTCTTCATACATGCCTATTACAGTTCCTCCTACGGAAAAGATAAACATCATTAACGGTATAAGAAGTTTATCTTTATCTCCCACCCTTTTAACTACTGAGACTATTCCTGCATCAATCGCACCTGTTCTTAAAATCACTCCATAAGCCCCACCAACAATTAAAATAAATACAATAACCTCAACAGCATGTTCCATTCCTTTAGGCATTGCAGTTAAAATAGTAAAAATACCATCCCAAAATCCCCTAGGCACCCTTTCTACTGCATGATAAGTTCCAGCCACAACAACTTCTCTCAAATTCCCATTAACTTTTCTCTTCTCCTTAGAAAATTCACCAGCAGGAATTATATAAGTTAATATAGTCATCACTATTATTAAAGAAAATATTATTGTAAAACTACTTGGCATTTTATTTTTTTCAATCATTTTATCTCTCCTATTATATCTTATCTTTTCCTAATCTCTAGGTTTTAACAATTATCCCAAAGTCCCGACCATGATAGCCTTAATAGTATGCAACCTATTCTCAGCTTCATCAAATACAACAGAACGAGCATGTTCAAAAACATCATCTGTAACCTCAATACTATCAAGTCCATACTTATCAAATATTTCCTTACCAAGGGATGTACTTAAATCATGAAAAGCGGGCAAACAATGCATAAATATAGCATCTTCTTTTGCTAATTTCATTAATTTACTATTAACTTGATACGGCCTTAAAAGCTTTATTTTTTCATTCCAATTAGTTTCTCCCATAGATACCCATACATCAGTATAAATAACATCAGCAGCTCTAACTGTTTCCTCAAGAGAAGTAGAAATGACAATACTACCTCCACTTTCATCTGCTATCAATCTTGCCTTTGCTACCAATTCTGGATCGGGAAAAAGTTCTCTTGGGGCAAATATTCTAAAATCCATTCCCATAATAGAACATCCTTCCATTAAAGAATTAGCAACATTATTTTTACCATCACCACAAAAAACCAGCTTCAAATTGCTCAAACACCCCTTATGTTCCTCAATCGTCATAAAATCAGCAAGTACCTGTGTTGGGTGAGCAATATCTGTTAATCCATTATAAACCGGAACATTAGAATATCTAGCTAAATCCTCAACTGCTTTTTGAGAAAATCCTCTAAATTCAATAGCATCATATATTCTTTCTAGTACTCTTGCCGTATCAATGATAGACTCTTTCTTACCTATTTGACTACCTGTTGGTCCCAGATAAGTAACATTCGCTCCTTGATCATAAGCAGCTACCTCAAATGCACACCTTGTTCTTGTTGAATCCTTCTCAAAAATCATAGCTATATTTTTTCCCTTAAGTCTTTGTTCTTCAATTCCTGAATACTTAGATTTCTTTAATTTATGAGACAAATCAAGTAAATACCGAATATCCTTTTGACTAAAATCCAAAAGCCTTAAAAAATCTCTATTTCGTAAATCAGACATAAATATTTACCCCCATTAAACTAAATATTTTTCTCTTACCAAAGGCATTGACATACACCTTGGACCTCCCCTTCCTCGTGAAAGCTCACTAGAAGGAATCCTATGAACCTTAATTCCAAATTCTTCAAGCAATTTATTGGTTACATGATTTCTATCATAAACTATAACTTCTCCAGGTGATATTGCTAAAGTATTAGCACCATCATTCCACTGTTCCCTTGCTCCATGAATCAAATCTCCTCCGGCACACTTCATTATATTAACCTTACATCCAAGATAGAAACCTAAAATATCCTCCAATCTAGTATTTTCACTTTTAACTTTAATACTTCCAGAACTCAAATCATAAGTCAAAGCATAAATTGTAAACCTTACATCACCACTAGTAAAACTTGTAAAAGTATTATGATCTATTTGGGTAAAAACTGTATCTAAATGCATATAAGCCCTACTTTGTGGAATTTGGAAAGCTAAAATAGTACTAAATGATGCTTTTTGTTTAAAAAGATTGCGAGCTACTTTTTCAACAGACTCAGCTTCAGTTCTTTCAGAAACGCCAATAGCCAAAATATCCTGACTTAAAACCAACTCATCTCCACCTTCCAAAGAAGTATCTTCATCTCTAGTATACCATATAGGAACATTTTCTCTATAAATAGGATGATATTTAAAAATATATTCAGCAAATATTGTCTCCCTGCGCCTTGTTCTAGTTCGCATTCTACTTATTGATATACCATTACCAATACTTGCAAAAGGATCTCTTGTAAAAAGCATATTGGGCATAGGATCAATAACTAAAGGATACTCATTGTTTACCAAAGAATTAAGAGAATCAGACTTATAATTCTTAAGATCATCTCTTGTAACACCAGCTATCATCTTTGAAATCATATCCTTAATAGACATATTATAGAAATAATCTAGCAAAGATTTAGTCCTATTTTCAGTCCTAATTCCTGCCTCAAGAATAAATTGAGATACAAATTGTTCTTTTACATCATCATACTTAGCAATGGTTTCACTAATTAAATCCGTAATATAGACAACCTCAACTCCACTACTTCTTAAAATGTTCGCAAAAGCATCGTGCTCTTGCCTTGCCACTTCAAGATAAGGAATATCATCAAATAACAATCTCTTCATTATCAAAGGAGTCAAGTTTTCCAATTCTTCTCCTGGCCTATGTAGCAGCACTCTTTTTAAATAACCTATTTCTGAAAATATATCTATTGGCTTTGAATATCGCATAACAAACTCCTTATTTTTATAAAAAAATTTAAAAATCTTAATTTATTTTATATTAAATCTTAAAAGATGAAAATTAAATATAATTAAAATTATAAAAAATAAACAGATACAATACTTAATTAAATAAATGACAGATTAGCCTCCACCTCTTTAATCCAATCACTATTTGTTATTTGATTGACTATTGTGAAAGTTAATAGGATAGACTGATCTTGACATATCAAAACATTATGAATTATCTAGTAAACTGAATTCCACCGAAAAAATAAAAGCAAATGATTATAGATCTTTATTAAATAGAATACCAGGAATATTTTTTTCATATGTACGAAAAAAAAGCATCATTAAATCAACTTTTAAAGAAAAAATTATCGAGTATAATATAGAAATAAAAGATTCAATAAAATGAAAAGTTTCAATGAAAAAATTTGGCAAAACTTACAATATAACTAATTATTGATATCTAAGGAGCTAATTCAATATGAAAAAATACTATGCATGCGTATTAAAAAACAAAAATGAAAAAATTATCTTTACATCCTGGGAAGAATGCAAAAATAAAATTAAAGGACAATCAAACAAAATAAAAAGCTTCCAAACAAAAAAAGAAGCAGAAAATTGGCTCTTAAGAGATGGTAAAACTGATATCTACTATCCAGAAGGAATATACTTTGACTCTGGAACCGGAAGAGGCAAAGGCATAGAAATCAGAGTTGTCAATGAAAAAGGAATATCTATAATCAACAAGATTATAGATCAAAGTCTAATTAATGATTATAATAATTATTATATCAAAAATTTCGATGGAATCAGCAATAATTATGGCGAACTATTTGGGCTATACGTTGCATTAAAAATAGCTTTAAAAGAAAACATAAAAAACATATTTGGAGATAGCAAGCTAGTAATTGATTATTGGTCTAAAGGATTTTATAATAAAAACTTAAATATAAATACCATAAAATTAATTCAAAATGTAACCAAACTAAGAAATACCTTTGAAGAAAAAGGAGGAAAAATATTATTGATATCAGGAAGTAATAATATTGCAGATCTTGGTTTTCATAAAAGATGAAACAATAATTTACAAAGCAAATAACATAGTAAAATTTATATTAATCCAAACCACTGATATGTTGGCAATAAAAATGCTAGAAATATACTCAAACTTAAACCTATAATAAGAATGCTTTTAATAGTAGACATTAATATTAATTAATATCATTATTATATCTAAAATTTTCAATTACCTATTAGATTTACGGTTAATTAAAAGTTTATAATTAGTACTTGCATTATTTTCAAACGATGACTTAACAGGTTCAAAAAAGTTCCAAGAAATATAAATTGAAAAATTATTTCTCCAAATAGAAGAATACCTATCATTAGCATCCTTGAAAATATCTGGATTTAAACTATACTCTCCACCAAATTTCCAATCGTAAAAATTAAATTTAAAGCCTGTACTAATTTTCTTAATTTTAAATAATGATTCTTTTCTATCCTGAATGTCAAAGAAATTAAATGATTCAAGCAGATCTGTAAAAATATTAATTGTCTCAAGACCAACCTGATTCATATATCCACTAAAATATCTAAAAGTTTTCGTATTAAGAGAACGAGTAGAAAAGTGCAATTCAAAAAATTTAGCATACTTAAATTCGATAATGAACTCAGCCCAAAGTTCATTATCGACAAATTTCTGTAAATTCATTTCCCATCCAACATCTATTGCTAATCCAAATGAAAACTTTTCATCAAAAAATTTGAAAGTATGTAAATCTCTTTTATATTGAGTACTTAAAGAATATGGAACAAACTTAGTTGTAGATCCTACTTTTACAAAATCACCAATCGATTTATCATATTTATATTCAAATTCATCTTTCATCGCAAACGCAAATTTAAAATCATAAGAATTAAACTTAAACGAAAGCTCAGACACTCTATTAATCAAAGGATCATAAGCAACTAAAAAAGTAAGTTTCAAATAATCTAAATATCTTGGTTCTATCTTATAATATAAAGCAGGACTCATCTTCAAATTTTTATCAATATTAATTTTCTTAAGAGGAAATTTATTCTTTTTTTCCTCAAATTTCTTATCATATTTTATTCCAACACCTACCTCTTGCAATAAATAAGGAAACTCCAAAGTAAATTTAAGCTCAGACAAAGCATATATATTTTCAAAAGTATTTTTCAGTATACCTGAAAGACTAGTTGTTAAAAATCTGTAATCATAGATCAATCCCATATTAACTTCTTGATAAAAAGTTTCAGGACTTTTCCAAAAAATAGTACTGCTCTTGCTATCCAAAACTTTAGAACTTTGATCATACTTTCTGTCAAATGAATAAAGAGTTACTTTGCTTTCATACTTAATACTACTCCTAGAAAAAGAAGGATACATAACAAAAGGCAACAAATCTAAATTAGTTTTATTAATAACTGAATGTTCGCTCTTCTTATCTTTAGCGATTAAATTATAATCTTTATCTAAAGGATTATACTCAACAGTATTGAGATACAAAACATCTTCAAAATTAACAAGTTGATCATAAAAATCAACATGAAGCTTCAAATTCATTTTATTTTTAATATCAAATAAATAGGCCTTTACATCATATTTAAAATCCTGGGGAGACTTTTTAAAATTCTCAAAAAATATATTATTTTTCAAATACGGATTAATTCCAAATCTCAAATAAAAAGTATCCCGCTTAACAAAATCGTTAGATACAATTGGCTCAGGAGACAAATACAAATTTTTACTCAAATCTTTTTCTTCTTTATGTTTTTTGATATTTTTTTTATCTTTGTTATCTTCTACAATATCATGTCCAATATTTTTAACTCTGGGTGCCATAAGTATCTCTTTATTTTTATCATCAAAAGAATATGTCCAACTGCTATTATAAAGATCTTTCTGAAAATTTAAATCAATATAAGGAATATAAACTCTTTCTAAATAAAACCATCTACTAGTTGGGTCCTTAATTCTTTTAGGAGATTTACCAAAGATATTCGCATAATCTGCCAACTTAAAAGTAAATCCAAAATTATTTAATCTATAATCAATAAGAGTATTGTTACTAAAAGTTTGATTATAAAAAGAAGAAAAATTCCAATCAAATGTTTTTATCAGATTTTCTGTTTCTGATAAATCTTTTTGAGAACTCAAAATAGAAAAAAGTGTGGAACTCTCTAATCTATCTTTAAAGTCAATTATCACATGAGGATCTGAATAATGCTCAAAAATCACTGAAAAAAGCGCATCACGAACTAAAAATTCTGATTTAGATTTAAGTAAATATCTAAATGGCACCTCAAATCCAAATATATCACCCTTATTTATATTATCAAAACTAAAAAGAGAGTACTTTATACTATTTTCTTCAAAAGACCTATAGGAACCACCAGATAGACTATTCTGATATAAAGTCCTTGTTAAACCTATGCCGAAAGTACCTTCAAAAGTTTTAAAAACATCCAAAGTATTACTTAAATCAAAATCAAAACCTAAATAAAATCCCAAATTAGAATAAATATCGAAAATAAATTTAACATGGTCCTTATTAACTTTAGAGACAACATCTTCTGCAAAGAAATAAGTTAAATAACCATTTCTAATATAAGGTTTTTTATCTGTATTATATATTGCATGCAAATCAAAATCTAAAAAAGAAGTCTCATTAATATCAGCAGACTTTTTCCCAAACAAATATACAGTATTAAAAAGGGTAAGACCCTTCCTTGAAGAATATCCTAAAGATGGATAAAAAAACAAATTATCACCTGGCTTAAAAAAAAACGGAACATAAAATATAGGTACTTTCCCTATATAAAACACGGCATTTAGAAAACCAAAATCTCCAGACGGCAAAATCCACATCTTAGAAGCCTTAATAGAATAATAAGGCTCTAAAACTTTACTAGTTGTAATAAAAGCCCTTTCTATTATATTTACCTCATTATCTAATCTCTTTAAAACCTTTCCACCAAACGAAACAATATGATCAACTAAATTCTTATGTATTTTCTTCTGAACAATTCCATCTTTAAGAAGAAAATTTTGAGAATCAAAATCAACAAATAATTCACTACCATAAAAATATAGCTTATCATTCACACTCAAATCAAGAGTATATTCAACATTCCCACTAGAAAAAAGCTTCTTAGTTTTTTTATTAAAAATAATTTTATCACCCTTAATACTGTGCTTTTTATTATCTTTAACATCTTCAATAACAATACTAACTCTTCCTTTAAATATGATATTCTCATCCTCAGTAAGCTCATAAGTAAAATTTTCAAGATTATCTGTACTCTCAATAATTATCTTATATCTGCCTAAATCTTTTATATCTTTTGAAAAAAGATTAGGAGATATACCAAATTGTTCCAATAATAACGCTTTTATTTTAGAAATATCTTTCTCTTGAATACCTTCTTTTAAAGCCCATTTTTTCAAATCTTCATCACTAGAAAGCTCAAGCTCTTTTAAATTAGCCTTTTGAAGTAAAGTCAGATTTTTCCTATTATCAAGACTCCTACTATCACTAACATCCTGAGCAAATAAGACAAAATAATTAAAAATATTTATTAAAAATAATATTACAAAAGACTTTTTAAGAACATTCCTGTATAGGAATTTTTGCATTTTGAAACCTCTTCAGGAGTTCCAGATACAATAATATTTCCTCCAGACACTCCACCTTCAGGACCTAAATCTATTATATAATCTGCTTGCTTAATCACATCTAAATTATGTTCTATTAAAACCACAGTGTTTCCATTCTGAACAAGCAATTGTAATACCTCCAATAATCTGCTTATATCGTCAAAATGTAAACCTGTTGTTGGTTCATCAATAATGTAAAAAGTCTTCCCTGTACTCTTCTTTCCAAGCTCAAAAGCTAATTTGATCCGTTGAGCCTCTCCTCCTGAAAGGGTTGTTGAGGCTTGACCTAACTTAATATATCCAAGACCCACTTCCTTTAAAACGTTTAAATAATGATTAACCTTCGGAATACTTTCAAAAAAATCTTTCGCCTCAAGAACACTCATTTCTAAAACATCATAAATATTTTTTCCTTTATATCTAATTTCTAAGGTTTCCTCATTAAATTTTTTACCCTTACACAAATCACAAGGAACAAAAATATCAGGCAAAAAATGCATTTGAATATTTAAATATCCATCACCCTGACACTTTTCACAACGCCCACCCTTAATATTAAAAGAAAATCTACCAGCCTTAAATCCCCTCGCTCTAGACTCTGGAAGCTTAGCGAATAGTTCTCTGATTTCTGTAAAAAACCCAACATAAGTTGCAGGATTTGATCTTGGTGTCTTACCTATTGGCTTTTGATTTATCTGAATAATTTTGTCAATTTGTTCATATCCAATGATATCCTCAAACCCATCAAAATAACTTGTATTTAATTTCAACCTACTATCAAGAGCAGGATATAATACTTCATTTAAAAGAGTACTTTTACCACTACCAGAAACTCCCGTTATTACAGTAAAAATTCCCAAAGGAATGCGAACATCAATATTCTTTAAATTATTTTTATTAGCATTTAAAAGCAAAATTTCTTCTTTTCCCTTCTTACGCCTTGTTTTTGGAACTTCTATTTTAAGCTGACCACTTAAATACTTTCCGGTCAAACTATTTTCATTATTCAAAATATCAGCTAAAGTTCCCTGAGCAACTATCTCTCCACCATGAATACCAGCTCCAGGCCCAACATCGACAATATAATCAGCAGTACGCAAAGTTTGCTCATCATGCTCTACAACAATTACTGTATTGCCAAGTTCTTTCAAACTAATAAGAGTACTTATTAACTTTTCATTATCTCTTTGATGCAATCCAATACTAGGTTCATCAAGTATATAAAGAACTCCAGCAAGAGCTGAACCTATTTGAGTAGCAAGCCTAATTCGTTGAGCCTCACCCCCTGAAAGGGTACCAGACATCCTATCTAAATATAAATAAGAAAGTCCAACATCAATTAAAAATTTAAGCCTGCTCTTAATCTCTTTTAAAATCTCTTTAGAAATTTTTGTATCAAGCTCATCAAGCTCAATATTCTCAAAAAATAAATAAGAATCTATAACAGAAAGGTTACTGAGTTCCTGAATATCTTTTCCATCTAACTTAATAGATAAAGCCTCAAGGCTCAAGCGTTTACCTTTACAAGAATTGCAAATCTTGCGAGACATCAAACCTTCATAAAACAATCTAGCACTCTCAGATTCAGTTGAAAGATAACGCCTCTTCAAAAGAGGAATAAGGCCCTCAAATTCCTTAGAATAGCGAAAACCACCATCTATTTCTTCACTCGCCATTCCTTTAGACTGATAAACAAAATCTATTTTTTCATTGGCTCCATACAAAATCTTTCTAAGAATACATTCCGGAATATCTTTTATAGGAGTATCTAAACTAAAACTATAATGCTTAGCAAGTCCTTTAAAAATCGCTAAAGACCAAGATGAACTGGTTTTAAAAGTAATAAATGCATCATCATTAAAAGAAAGTTCTACATTAGGACAAATCTTTTCAAAATCAAAATCAAGTGTAATACCAAGACCAGAACATTCACTACAAGCCCCAAACGGGCTATTAAAAGAAAAAAGCCTTGGTTCTATTGCAGGAAGAGAAAACCCACACAAAGGACAACTATTATGTTCTGTAAAAATTTTGTCTATCTTTTCTAAATCATTTTCAATCTCTACACGTAGATACCCATTAGAAATAAATAAAGCAGTTTCAATAGATTCTGAAAGCCTAATTCTTATATCACTATTCAATTTTATCCTATCTACTATAACTTCAATATTATGTTTTTTATTTTTATCCAAACTCAAATTAACAGCATCTTCTATTAAATAATCTTGGGAATCTATTCTTACTCTATTAAACCCTTGATTTAATATATTTTCAAGCTCTTTTTTATGAGTACCTTTTGCTCCCATAACAACAGGAGCAAATAATATAACCTTAGATCCTTCAGAATAACTTAAAACAGAATTAATCATCGTATCTAGAGATTGCCCCTCTATTAAACTCCCATCTTTTGGACAATATGGCTTACCAATTTTTGAAAATAATAATCTATAATAATCATAAATTTCAGTAATTGTCCCAACAGTTGACCTTGGATTATTGCTTATTGTTCTCTGCTCAATTGAAATAGCAGGTGAAAGTCCTCCTATATACTCAACGTTAGGTTTCTTCATTACCCCCAAGAATTGTCTTGCATAAGATGATACAGATTCCATATATCTTCTTTGACCTTCTGCAAAAATTGTATCAAAAGCCAAAGAAGACTTACCAGAACCACTTTTTCCAGATATAACTACCAAACTATTCCTAGGAATATCAATATTAACATTTTTTAAATTATGCTCTCTTGCACCCCTTACAGTAATTTTTTCTCTCAAAAATATAAACTCCTCTTTTTAAAAATTTTATCCTTTAAGAATCTTTCTTATTTTATCTCGTAGAAAGATAGCATCCTCAAACCTTTCATCACTAACTGCCTCCTCAAGTTTAAATTTAAGCTTAATAATAAGATCTTTTTGAGACAATTTTTTATCAGAAATAACTTTTTCAATATTATAATCAACTGTTTCACGTTTTAATTCTTTCTCTAAAATATTTTGTACTCTTTTAATAACCGTTCTTGGAATAACATTATTTTTTTTATTGTACTCAATTTGAATATTGCGTCTTCTATTAGTTTCGTCAATGGCTTCTTGCATTGCACAACTTACTTGATCATAGTACATTATAACACAACCATTTGAGTTTCTAGCAGCCCTACCAATCATTTGAATCAAAGAAGTAGTAGATCTTAAAAAGCCTACTTTATCAGCATCTAGTATAATAACAAGAGAAACTTCAGGAATATCTAAACCTTCTCTTAACAAGTTAATACCTACAATAACATTAATTTCTGATCTTCTAAGAGATGTAATAATATCTACTCTCTCAATAGCATTGAGCTCTGCATGCAGATATCTAGCCTTTATGTCAAGACTCAACAAATAATCGGTTAAATCCTCAGCCATTTTCTTAGTCAAAGTTGTAATTAAAACTTTTTCATTTAAAGCTATTCTTTTCTGAATTTCTCTATAAATATCTTCCATCTGTCCGTCCGAAATTCTAAGCACAATTTCTGGATCAACAAGACCTGTGGGACGTATTATTTGCTCAACAATAATATTACTCTTTTCATGTTCTTCAAGACCAGGAGTTGCTGAAATAAAGACAGCCTGATTAATCAAAGACTCAAACTCATTATATTTAAGGGGTCTATTCTCAAGTGCCGATGGAAGTCTAAATCCAAAATTAACAAGATTCAATTTTCTTGAATAATCTCCATTATACATTCCTCTAAACTGAGGTAAAGTAACATGAGACTCATCAATAAAGAGCAAATAATCTCTAGGAAAAAAATCAAAAAGACAATAAGGTCTACCCATTTCACTCCTATCAAAATATTTATAATAATTTTCTATACCCTGACACGACCCAGTCTCTCTTAACATCTCAATATCATACTCTACTCTCTGTTTAAGTCTTTCGGCCTCAACAAGCTTACCATTTTCCTTAAAATAATGGCATTGTATTTCTAAATCAGCATATATTTTAGGAAGGGAATCCAATATATTTTCATAAGGAATAACAAAATAAGATTTAGCAAAGAGAGTGAATTCATCAGTAGATCCTAAAACCTTTTTTGTAAGTGGACTAATCCTAGTTATCCTAACAATCTCATCAAAATCCAAACAAATTCTATATGCAAAATCACCATGTTCATTACTAGGCCATACCTCAATAACATCACCCTTAATAGAAAACTTATTATGTTCAATATTCACAAGTGTTCTTTCATACTGAAGCTTAACAAAAATATCTGCTATCTCCTTAATAGAAATTTTTTGTCCTACAAAAAAAAACTGAGCCGCATTCTTAAAAAGTTCTGGAGAGCCTAACGCATAAATTGAAGAAACTGTAGCAATAACAATAACATCTCGCCTTCTGGAAAGAGATGTTATCGTCCTTATCCTCTTTATCTCAATTTCCTCATTAATAGTAGCTTCTTTTTCTACATACAAATCTTTTGAAGGGACATAAGACTCAGGTTGATAATAATCATAATAAGAAACAAAATATTCAACTGCATTATTTGGAAAAAAATCTTTAAATTCCCTATAAAGCTGTGCTGCTAATGTTTTATTATGACTAATTATCAAAGAAGGACGCTCTAAATCTCTAATAATATTAGCTATCGTAAAAGTTTTACCACTACCTGTAACACCCTTTAAAGTTTGATATTTATTATTAAGTAAAATAGATTGCTTAATTTCTTTAATTGCTTTTGGTTGATCACCAGCAGGATAATAATCAAACTTTAAACAAAATCGCATGAAAACCTCAAGTAAAAAAACTATAACTAAAAATATCAGAACTAACTTCTACAAATTCTATTTTTCTATATTTTATCATTTGAGAATTTAATTATAAATTCTCAAATGATAAAATATAGAAAAATAATATGAAAAATAACAAACTTAAAAAAAAATTAGAAAAATATATCCAACTTGAAAAAAACAAATATTTTAAAGATGAAGCAATAAAATTACTAAAAGAAAATAATGAAAGGGAAACGCACAATAGATTTCATAAAGACATAGAATTTGGTACTGCTGGCATGAGAAGCATCATTGGAGCTGGAACATATTATATCAATACCTATAACGTTGAAAAAGCAAGTCAAGGAATTGCCAATTACATTCTTGAAATAATAAAAAACCCTAAAGTTGTAATAAGTTATGATGCAAGATATTTCTCAAAAGAATTTGCATACGACGCCGCTAAAATTTTTGCTTCAAATAGATTTAAAGTTTATATATACAAAAATCCAAGACCAACCCCCCAGTTATCCTATACAGTTAGAAAACTAGATTGTGATATTGGAATAATGGTAACAGCAAGTCATAACACAAAAGAATATAATGGATACAAAATATATTGGAAAGGAGGTGCTCAAATAATACCCCCTAATGACACACAAATAATATTGAAAATCCAAAAAACATCTAATATTAAAAATACACTTTCAAAACAAGAAGGAATAAACAAACAAAAAATAATTGAACTCAATGATGAAATTGATATGCAATATATAGAAAAAATAAACGAAGAATTTCCTGATTTCAATGCAAAAAGCAAAAAAATAAATTTAAAAGTAGCATATACTCCTTTGCATGGAACAGGAGGAACAATAATAAAGAAACTATTCAAAGGTAGTAAAGTAGAACTTCTAACTGAACCCAGTCAAATAAATCCCGATCCAGCATTTCCTACAATTAAATATCCTAATCCTGAAGATCAGGCTGCCATGTCCAGAGTAATAAAACTTGCAAAGAAAGAGAACTGTGATATTGCGTTTGCAACTGACCCAGACGCTGATAGAATGGGCATAGCTTTTAATGAAGATAAAAAATGGAAAATTTTAAACGGTAACCAAATTGCATGCCTCCTAATGAATTACTTATTATCCAGAGAAGATGATCCCAAAAATGTATTTGTGATAGCTTCTTTTGTCACAACTCCAATGCTAGACAAGATAGCAAAAAAATATAACTCAACATTATTCAGAACATATACAGGATTCAAATGGATAGGACATTTAATAGATGAGATACAAAAAAAAGAACCAAACAAAAAATTTATTCTAGGATGTGAAGAAAGTCATGGATACCTAATCGGAAATGCAACCAGAGACAAAGACGCATTTTCAGCAATAAAAGGAGTTTGCTATTTAATGTTTCAACTAAAAGAAAATCAAACAACAATAGGAAAATACCTACAGGAAATGTATAAAGAATTTGGATATTATAAAGACTTTACAATTAACAAAAATTTTAAAGAATCTAACGGAGATTTTTTAAGAGAAGAGTTAATATCGAAATTTAGAAAAGAAAACCAAAAAAAATTTGCAGGGATTAATATAATTAAAAAGCTAGACTACAAAACGTTAAAAGAAACTGATATTAAAGGAAATGTACATAAAATAAAAGAACATAAACATACCACAAATGCAATAAAATTTTTATTAGAAAATGAAATAGAAATAACGATCAGACCATCTGGAACAGAACCAAAAATTAAATTTTATGTATCCATACATTCAAGATACGAACAAAAAAACAATATTTTTGATATAATTAACAGTATAAAGATGGAGATAGAAAAATATTAATATAGCAGAAAATTTAATAAATCTAGTCGAAGTATCCGCAAGGGAAGTTGCTAGAAAAAATAAAAATAGAGAAGTTTCAACTTGGCATCTGTTAATGTCTATACTAATTTGCCCTAAAAAATCTGAAATAAAAAATATAGATAGTAAAACCTTAAAAAATATTAAACAAGATACACTATATGAAATAGAAAAATTAGAAAAAGTTCTACTTGGTACTAACGAAATTATAATCCCAAAGATAAACAGAGAAATCTTTATTCTTATTGAAAAAACTAAAAAAGAATTCAAATCTAAAACTTCAATAGGAATAAAAGAAATTTTTTATCAAATATTAAAAACAAAAAAACTTCTAAAAAAATATAAACTTAATAAATTGAGCTTTAACTTTAACGAAGAAAACATAATAACTAGCATAGATAAAATAAGACTAATTGAAACATATAAAGAATTTGAAGATGAAATAAGACTTGCAAATGAACATTTTGAAATAGACAGATATGTCAAAAACCTAACAATACTTGCAAAAGAAAAAAAACTTAATCCTTTAGTCGGTCGTGAAAAAGAAATCCAAACACTAATCAATGTACTTGAAAGACGAAATAAAAATAGTACAATCTTAATAGGAGAACCTGGAATCGGCAAAACGGCAATCGTTGAAGGACTTGCCATCAAAATTGCAAATAAAGAAATAAAGGGCCAATTAAAAAGCAAAGTAATATTACAAATCGATACTTCTGATTTAGTCTCAGGCACAAAATACAGAGGTGAATTTGAAGAAAGATTAAACAACATAATTAAATCTATTAAAAACAACAAAAACATAATAATATTCATCGATGAAATACACACTTTAATAGGAGCTGGAAATTCTGAAGGTTCCATTGATGCAGCAAATATTTTAAAGCCTATTTTATCTCGCTCTGAGATACAAATTATAGGTGCAACAACTTATGATGAATATCGAAAACATATCGCTAAAGACAAAGCATTTACTAGAAGATTTCAAACAATATCAATCAAAGAACCTAGTGAAAAAGAAACACTTAACATAGTTAATAATATAATAAAAAATTTTGAATACTACCATGGTGTCACTTATGAAAAAGAAGCCATAGAATATGTCATAAATCTATCATCACAATACTTAGTTAACAAAAGATTTCCTGACAAAGCAATTGATTTAATTGACATTGCTGGGGCTCATAAAAAGCAAAAAGAAATCAATAAAAAAATAGTTGATGTCGAAGACATTAAAAGAGCAGCAGATGAATTATTAAATATCAAAATAAAATCTAACATTAAGGAAGAAATTGATACGCTTAAAAAAGAAGCAATACGCATAAAAGAAAAAATCATAGGACAAGAATATGCCATAAATGCAATAATTATAGAAATAGTTAAAACAAAACTCAGCATCAATAACAACACACAACCTTTAACATCAATACTACTTATAGGCCCAAGTGGAAGTGGAAAAACAATAATAGCAAATGAAATATCCAGTACCATTATTGAAGATCAAAACTCAATATTAAAACTAGATATGTCAGACTATAGAGAAGAAATTTCCATATCAAAATTAATAGGAACAAATCCAGGATATACTGGTTATGCTGACGGCGGCATTTTAACAAATAGATTAAAATATAATCCCAGAGCCTTTATAATACTTGAAAATATCGAAAATGCTCATAATTCTGTACTTACCATAATAGAACAAATACTTGAAAATGGAGAACTAATCAGTAACCAAGACGATAAAATATCTTTTAAAAATGCCATTATTATTCTAAGTACATCTATTGGTACTAAAACACTACTTGGAAAAGGAAATATTGGGTTTAATAATACAGACAATAATATAAATTTTAAAAGCGAAATCAACAATGAACTTAAAAGAAGATTCAACTCAACACTACTAGATAAAATACAAAAGAAAATAATTCTTAATGTTTTAAACGAAGAAGACGCAAGCATAATCTACAATAATTATTGTAAAGAACTTACTAAAGAATTTAGCTTAAAAAAAATCAAAATAGAAATTGATGAAGCTCTTAAGAATTATATTATTCAAAAATATTATGACAAAAATTCTGGAGCAAGAAGTATTTTAAATGCAATAAAAGAAAAAATAGAAGAAAAAATCATTAATCAAATATTTCAAAATCCTAATACCCATCTAATAAAAGTATATTTAGAACAAAATAATATAAAAATCAAACAAAAGGAAATTTTATGTTCAAAAAAGTAGAAAATAAAGTAGACTTTCCTGAGATAGAAGAAAAAGTATTAAAATTTTGGAATGACAATAAAATTTTTGAAAAATCTATGCAACAAAGAGAAGGTTGTGAAGAATTTACATTTTATGATGGTCCTCCATTTGCAACAGGACTTCCACATTTTGGGCATTTTGTTCCAAATACAATTAAAGACATAATCCCAAGATATAAAACAATGAAAGGAAAACACGTCAAAAGATATTTTGGATGGGATACTCATGGTTTACCAGTGGAATATGAAGTAGAGAAAGCTTTAAAACTCTCTGGCAGATATGAGATAGAAAAATATGGCGTCGAAAAATTTAACGAAGAATGCAGAAACATAGTTCTGAGATACACACAAGAATGGCAAAAAACAATTTTAAGACTAGGTAGATGGGTTGATTTTGAGAATAATTACAAAACAATGGATATAACCTTTATGGAATCTGTATGGTGGGTATTCCAAAAACTTTATAATAAAGGTTTAATTTATGAAAGTTACTATGTATTACCATATTCTCCAAAACTTGCAACTCCTCTCTCAAACTTTGAGGTAAATCTTGGCGAATATAAGGAAGTTAATGACCCATCACTAACTATAAAGTTTAAAATCAAAGATAAAAATGAATATCTACTTGCATGGACAACAACACCTTGGACATTACCTACAAATCTTGGAATTGCTGTTGGTAAAGACATAGAATATTCTAAAATACTTGATAAGGAAAAAAATGAAATATTCATAATAGGCACAAAAAAGTTAAATCACTATTACAAAGATGAAAAAGCATACACAATTATAAAACAATTTAAAGGTAAACACATTGAAGGAATAGAATATGAACCTGTATTTGACTATTTTTTGAAACAACGCAATAAAGGAGCATTCAGAATTCATACAGCAAAATATGTCACAACTGATGATGGAACAGGAATAGTACATATCGCACCCTTTGGAGAAGAAGATTATAAAATACTTAAAAATAACACAAAAACTGATATAATAACACCTATAGATGACGAATGCCGATTTACAAACGAAGTAAAAGATTTTGAAGGATTATTTGTTAAGGATGCAGATAACAAAATAATAGAAAAATTAAGATCAATGAACCTTCTATTCAAAAGAGAAAACATTCTACACAGATACCCATTTTGCTACAGAACAAATTCACCTCTAATTTATAGGCCCATAAGATCATGGTTTGTAAACATTGAAGCAATAAAAGAAAAACTTATAAAATCAAATGAGCAAATAAACTGGATGCCCTCACATTTAAAAAAAGGACGATTTGGAAAATGGTTAGAAAATGCACGAGACTGGGCAATAAGCCGAAATAGATTTTGGGGCAATCCAATACCAGTTTGGGTATGTTCAAAAACAGGAAACAAAATATGTATAGGGTCTAAAGAAGAACTTGAAAAAAGGTCGGGACAAAAGATTAATGACTTGCACAAAGATAAAGTTGACAAAATAACTTGGTCCAGTGAATATGGCGGTGTGTATATTAGAACAAGTGAGGTTTTGGACTGTTGGTTTGAATCTGGATCTATGCCTTACGCAAGTAAACATTATCCATTTAAAGATAAAGATAAATTTCACACCATTTTTCCTGCTGACTTTATTGCAGAAGGACTAGACCAAACAAGAGGATGGTTTTATACATTAACAATTCTAGGAACTGCACTTTTTGAGAACACAGCGTTTAAAAATGTAATAGTTAATGGACTTGTATTATCTAGTGATGGAAGAAAAATGTCAAAATCACTTAGAAACTATACAGATCCAATGGAAGTAATAAACACATTTGGAGCTGACGCTTTAAGACTTTATTTAGTAATGAGTCCTGTAGTAAGAGGTGATGACCTAAAGTACAGCGATGATGGGGTTAAAGATGTTTTAAAGAACATTATAATACCTATCTGGAACGCTTATTCATTTTTCATAACCTATGCAATAATTGACAAATTTGCACCTAAAGATAACACAAATTTATACAAAACTAATATGCTTGATAAATGGATAATTAGTGAAACCGAAAGCCTAAAAAAAATATTAAACGAAGAAATAGATAAATACAATTTAACAAAATCAATAGAAGAACTTATTGCATTTATCGACAAACTAAATAATTGGTATATAAGAAGATCAAGAAAAAGATTCTGGAAATCTGAAAATGACAACGATAAACTCGATGCCTATGAAACTCTATATTACACACTAAAAAGTTTAATTTTGATGCTTGCACCATTTATCCCGTTTTTAACAGAAGAAATTTATCAAAATCTGAAAGCAAAAGATGAAAAAGAATCAATCCATCTAAATGAATATCCAAAAGCAAGAAAAGAACTTATTAACACAGATCTTGAAGAAAAAATGAACTTTATAAAAAAAGTAGTTTCAATTGCAAGAGCACTTAGAGCATCGCACAACATTAAAATACGAAGACCTATCAGCACAATCTATGTTATTACCACAAACCACAAAGAACAACAAATACTAAGTGAAATGAAAGAAATAATACTTGAAGAAATTAACGCAAAAGAAATCAAAATAAAATCCAATGAAGAAGAACTTGTAATTTACAAAGCAAAAGCAAATTTTAAAGAACTTGGAAGCAAACTTGGTAAAAATATGAAAACAATAGCATTAGAAATAATGAAGCTAAACAATGAAGACATATTAAAAATAATAAAAGGTAATAAACATATAATTAAAATCAAAGAAAATGCATATGACATCACACTAAAAGACATAATATTGGAAAAACAAGCAAGAAAAAATTTTAAAGTAATTAATGAAGATTCTGTCACAATTGGTCTAGATTCACTAATAACAGAAGAATTATATTTAGAAGGACTATCAAGAGAACTGATAAGAAAAGTACAAAATTTAAGAAAGGAAAATAACTTCAACGTTAGTGATAGAATAATACTCTATATAGACAATAATGAAACATTAAAAAAAGTAATAAGTCAATTTGAAAGCTATATTCAAGCTGAAACTCTAACATTAAAAATAGAGATTAATAAAGAAAAGGCACTAACAAAAGTAGAAATTGACGATGGAAAGTTAATAAAGATAGGTATTGAAAAAAAAAGATAGGTATTGAAAAATGAGAAAACTAATTATCAATACTTTATTAACTATTCTTCTCATAGGATGCGAAACCTTAACTTACCATGCACCTAAAAAGAATATATCTTTAATCATGTTGTTAGACCCGTCATCAGACATATATGCATACATAAACTTATCTAAAAACAGATTTATCTATGACGAACTCAACTTCAAATATAAAATTGGCCTTCATACTATTGGTAATCTATACTTAAGCTATACAAAAAATTCAGAAACTTTCTCATTAATAGTAACTGGAAATTTTCCCAAAAATATCTTTTGGGGAATACAAAACAACTCAAATTTTGAATCTCAAGGCAATATATTTACAAATCCAAAATGGAAGATAAAAAATTCAAATATATATATTAAACCTACTAAAAATAAAAAAGGAATTTTAATAAATCAAAAAGAAACAACTAATGAAAATGAAAATATATTAACAACAAAATATATTGATATAATTGATCGAAATGAAATGTTCATTTGGATAAATGATATCACCAAATTAATACCAAATAATATAAAAAAAACAAATATGATTCCCTTTAATAAAGGAATATTAATTGCAAACGGTGATAAAAATGAAAATGACTATAATCTAAAATCTTATTTAAACACTAATAATCCAGAAATACTCTCCATTTTACTAAAAAAATTAATGCCAACAATCCTGAAAAATACAACAAAAATAATAGTTTCAAGTCCTATAAAATCTAGAATCAAAGATCAAAATACCCTAGAACTCCGATTTAACGTTAGTAAAATAAGCGTTAAAAAATTTATAACAAGCTTAATACTCAATAAAAATCAAGGAATGCAAGTCTCTGAATTAAACAATCAATTTAGTCGTAGAGTAAATATTTAAAATTAATTTATTACAAACCATCAGCATGATTAAAATAACTGTAAACCTAAATCACCGACAATAAGTCTCCCATGATAAGCTCTTGAACATAAGATAGCATCAATATTATCAATATTATACTTATTAACTTCACCTGCAACAACAATTTCTAATTCTTCTCCAGCTATTAATATCAAATCTCTAAGTACTATCAATGAATCTTCTGCTTTCATACCTCCTCCTGAAGTTAATATCCTATGAACACCAATATCTAAAAGTTTAATCACAGAAGACCTAATATCACAAGTCTCATCAATTGCCTTATGAAAAGTAACTTTTAAAGAGTCAGCTAAACTTAGCAACTCTTTAGTTCGATCGATATCAATTTCATGATCATCCTTCAAAATTCCAAAAACGACACCTTCTACTCCAAGGCTCCTGCAAAGCTTAATATCTTCCTTCATAGCTTTAAATTCTAAATCAGAATATACAAAATCCCCACACCTTGGCCTAATCATTACAACAATAGGAACATTCAAAGTTTCTTTCAAAACTTTTATGGTACCATAAGAAGGCGTAGTCCCCCCACAAGTCGTATTCTCACAAAGCTCAATCCTATTAGCACCAAGTTTAACAGCATTTAAAGCTTCTAATATATTAAATACACATGCCTCTTTTATCATCAAACCCCCTCAATTGAATAAGAACTTATTTCTAACAAAATAACACTACAATAATGCTCCAATTTTGCAAGACTCATTATTAAGTTTACCTGTATCAACTTTAATAAGCTTCTTGATATCATTATCGTGAATATATATATGCCCTAATTTCAAAGACTAAGCTATAAACTCCCATTTACAATCAAAAGGAATATTATTGCTAAGAGCCATAGTAATCATAAATTTAACTCCACCAGACATAAAAAAATCTCTCCTTAAAATTTTTCCATCCATAAATATTCCATTATCAATTTCTACTTCAAGAATCAAAGCAACAAAATTATTAAAATAAATAGAATTACCTTTAAATTTTTCTGCCAGAACTACACTACCCTCAGACTCAACAAATCCATGCATACAAATTGCAACACCTTTGACATTTTCATACCTTATAAAAATTAATTATATCTACTAAAACACCTACTTGCTCATCAGAAGTAGTATCTGATGATTTAACTTAATGCCTATCAAGCAAATTATCACCACTATATACAAGAGAATATTTAGTATCTCCAATATCAATTGGAACATAAAGCTTCGTACAAATCTCCACATTTTAAAACATCCCAAGTAATTATAAAATAAAAAATTAAAAACTCTCTATAGTAATTTTAGAAACTGTTGAAATTTTACTTATAACTATTTGAGTTTTAATCTCTTCCTTTAAATAAGAAACATGAGATATTATACCAATTTGACGCCCATCAATACGCTGTAAGTCAGAAATTTTTGGAATAACCATTTTTAAAGTATCCTCATCCAGACTTCCAAATCCTTCATCAAGAAAAAATGCCTCTATTTTAAGATCACTATCTCTTATCATATCTGAGAGAGCTAAAGAAAGCGACAAAGAAATAAGAAATTTTTCACCACCAGATAAAGTTTTAACACTACGAGTCATATTGCCATCTCTTTTGCTTTTTACTAAAAAATTAAAATCTCTGCTATCTATATTAATTTCAAGCTCAAAATCGGGGAAAATAATATTTAAATACTTTCTATTTGATATATTTAAAATCTCATTAATTAAAAAACTTTGAACATAATACTTCAAACTAGGAGAAGTAGTAACAACCTTTTTTAAAATTTCTAACTTATCATTACGCTCATTTATACTACTTAACTCACTCCTAATATTTTCTAACTTGATCTTTTGTTCATTAATTTCTGATTGAAGAGTCTGTAAACTTAAAAAACTTGTCTCATATTGACTAATATCTCTAGAAAAAACCCCAATCTGAGACATAAAATTGGATTTCAACTCTAAAAAATAATCTAAACTATTTTTACTAGGTTTTAAAGAATCGAGAGACAAAATAGAATTTTGAACATAAAAACCATCTCCCACTAATCTTTTAAAATTCAAAAAATTAGAAGTAAAATTAATTAGTTCACGTTCAAGATCCATTTCTAAACTTAACATTGTTTGTTCCATAAACTCAATTTGACTTTCAAGCCTAAATTTTATGTTATTTATATTATTAAGATGCAAGTTCAATTTAAAATGCTCTTTTTCTATTTTTACTTTAGATCTTAAAAATTCTGCAAACTCCCTTTCTAAACAAGTAGAATTACTTAAATTTATATTTAAATTGATATTAGATAATAAATTTTTTATCTTATCTAAATTTTCTTCAATTTCTATCTCCTTTAAAGAAATTTTAGAACTTAAATCATTAAGAATTGACTTTAAAACTGAAACTTCTTTAAGTTTATCTTCAAAAATTAAAATCCTATCTCTATTAAAATAATCTATATATTTATGAAATAAATCATAGCCAATTCTTTTCAAAATTTCTGCATTATTTTTCTTAAAGTTTAAAACTTGACCTTCCCATTTAATTTTATTTTCTTTAGTACGAGAAACATCTTGCTTAATAACATCCAATTCAGATTGTAAAATCTGAAGACTTGAATTTAACTCCAAAAGATCATTTAGACTATTCATTTTCAATTTCTCTTTCCCTTGATATACGTTGTGCTCATCCTCAAGATATTCAAGATTCTTTATATCTCTTTCAACAGACTGCTTATTATTAGTAAGATGCTCTAAGAATTCTTTATATAAATCAATTTTAATGTTGATACCAATGTCTCGTGATGAATCGCTCTCACTTGAATTTAACAATAACTCTAATCTATTTCTATATTTTAATATCAATTCTTCATTAAACCCCTTTAATAACTTTAATGCCTCATAATAAACATATTTTTCAAAATCAAATTTTGTTTCCTCTGAAGTAATACTTTTTATTTCAATATTTTTTCTTCTTTGTTTCTCCAATAATTCTTTTCTTTGTTCTTTTAATTGGCTCTCTTTTATAAGCAACCTGTCACAAGCTTTTTCATCAAAATCTATCTCAAAGAAAAGAATATTTTCATAATACAAGTCTTTTATATAATCAAAATTAAAACTGTCTAAATCCAAACATTTTAATTCTTCTAAATCCTTTTGAACATTTAAAAGCTCCAACAGAAATCGATTCTTATCATTAAGAAGTTCACTATGTCTGTTAACAAAATTTTTTAAATCTAAAAAATCATTAGAATTATAAAATTTAAGGCTTTCATCTAATTCTAATTTAATCTTTTCCTGCAAAGAATACTCATGATTTATCTTTTCTTTACTTTTAATCTTAGAAAATAATTCTAAGTCTAAATTACCAATCCTATATTGAATATCTAAATAATTCTGATTAAACTTTATTATTTTTTCACAAATAAATATCAATTCATAAACATTGTCAAGATTATTTCTTAAAGTTTGTATATCAATAGAATTCAAAAAATTAGTCAATTCATTTAATTTTTTCTCGTTGAGATTAAATCTATTTCTTTCTTCTGTATCTAAGAACTGCAATTTTTCTTTATTAAATTTTGTAAGTTCTAATTCCTTCTTTAAAAAAATTTCTATATCATCATACTTTTTTAAATTAAAGATATTGTCAATTATCGCTGTCTTACTTCTTGGTTTCGAAGTTAAAAATTCCTGAAAATTACCTTGAGGCAAAATAACAGTTTGACAAAACTGTTCAAAATCTAATCTACAAAGACTCTTTATATAATTCAAAACATCGTCTTTATTTTCAATCAAACTTCCATCACTAATACAATTCAATACCATATTTTGAGGGGTTTCTTTTTGTCTTATACTAAGTTCAATAAATGACTCATAAATTTTTCCAGAAACAGTGAAAGTAAGCCTAACATAAGCACTTTCAAAACCTTTTGAAATTGAATCTGCAATGCTCCTATCAAGCCTATAAATTCTTGCATAAAGAGCAAGCGTAATGCAATCCAAAATTGTACTCTTACCAGATCCAGTATTTCCAGAAATCAAAAAAATACCAGATTTTTTTAACACAGAAATATCAAAATCTATTTCATATTTACCTTTATAAGAAGCAATATTTTTAAATACTAACTTATTTATTCTCATAGCCGCCTGCCCTTCCCTTAAGTAATACTTCTTCAAAAAGAGCAACAAGATCTTCTTCTTTAAATTTATTTCCTCTCCTAAAACCATTCATAATATCTCTTCTTAATTTTTTTTGGAAAAAATATTTCTCATCTTTACTTAATACTTCATCCCGACTAAGCAATCCTAGTTTATCTTTCAAGAATTCTTCCCCAGAACCGACCAAATGATAATAAATATCAAATACATTAATTGAACTTGACCTGACCAAATTATAAATCTGTTCTTCAAATCCTGCATTCATTTTCTCATTAATCTCAATTTTTAAGTAACAAAGACAAGAAATATCATTCTTAATCTTATCCAAATCATTCATAATATCATTAAAAGAACCTTTCAAAAAATGCAATTCACCAAACACAGGAAGTAAAATCTTGTTTTGCTCAACTAACTCATTATCACTAAAAAACAAGACATTAACATATTTTCTAACATCTTCATCAAATGAATACTGAATTGGTGAACCTGAATAAACTATATTACTTTTTAATTTTTTAAAATTATGAATATGCCCAAGTGCAACATAAGAAAAATTACTGCCAAAAACATTAATAGGCAAAATAGGATTATTTCCAATACTGCTAGCTACAGCACTATCAGAAAAAAAAGAATGTGCAATCAATATTCTAGGGATATGAAAGTACTTATCATCAAGTGAAGCAATAATATCTGCTATTCGAGCTCTATAAGCACTTTCAAAATTTGCAAGAAATACATCATTATGATGTTCTATATCCCCATAACTTTGATTTGCAAGAAATCTTTCATTAACATAAGGCATACAGACAATAACAAATTTAATATCACCACAATCTTCTAAAAAGACCACTTGATTGAAAAGTTCATCTCCAGTAACCAAAAAAAAATTAAACTTTGAGAGTATTTTTTTATTAATATTGAAATAATCTTTTTTATCATGATTCCCAGTAATGACAATACACCATCTACAAGATGTAAAAGATAATTCATAAAAAAAATCATTTACTAACTTTTGCTCATCAAGTCCAGGTCTCTTTGAATCATAAACATCACCTGCAATAAGTAAAAGATTGATTTTCTCATTTCTGATAAACTCCAATAAAAAATTTAAAAACCTCTGTTGCTCACCAATCCTAGAAAAATGTCCAATTTTCTTACCAATATGCCAATCAGATGTATGCAACACCTTATAAGTACTCATAAATACCGCATTATTTTTATTAAAATTAAAATAATTTATACATTATGTTATATTATATATATATAAGGGTTTTATGCAACAAAAAAAATTAATAATAGTAGAATCACCTACAAAAGCAACAACAATAAAGAAATATCTTGATGGCTCATTTTCAGTGGAAGCTTGCATAGGACATATAAGAGATTTACCCAATAGTGCTAAAGAAATACCTGAAGAATATAAAAAATTTGAATGGGCAAACCTTTCTATAGATTATCAAAACAACTTTAAACCGCTATACATTATTCCAAGTAAAAAAAAGAATGTAATTGAAAAACTTAAAAATCTCATAAAGGAAAAAGATGAGATATATCTTGCAACTGACCAAGATAGAGAAGGAGAAACAATAGCATTCCATCTAAAAGAAGTTCTACAAATTAAAAATTATAAAAGAATGGTATTTCATGAAATTACAAAAAGTGCAATAGTAGACTCACTGAATAATACAAGAGAAATTAATATGAATCTAGTTAATGCCGGGGAAACAAGAAGAATACTAGATAGGCTTTATGGATACACCATATCTCCTCTACTTTGGAAAAAAATTGCATATGGACTCTCTGCTGGCAGAGTACAATCTGTTGGACTGCAATTAATTATAGAAAAAGAAACAGCAAGAATAAATTTTAAGAAAGCCAATTATTACTCCATTATACTTGAATGTAAACATAAAAAAAATGACATACGGATTGAAGCAATATTAGAAAAAATTGAGAATAAAAATGTAGCTGAGAGTAAAGATTTTTTAAACGATACAGGAACTTTACAAAATCCTGATAGAACAATTGTAATAGAAAAAGCATTAATGAACATACTTACAAACAAGTTAACAAAGACAAAAGAGATAGAGGTGATCTCTATTGAAACAAAAAATATAAAACAAACTGCTCCCAAACCATTCATTACATCCTCCCTTCAACAAGAAGTAAACAGACGATTAAAAATAGGAACTAAACAAATTATGAATTATGCTCAAAAACTGTATGAGAATGGTTATATCACTTATATGAGAACAGATTCTTATAATATTACAAAAACTGCAAGAGATAAAATAAAAACTATCATAAAAGAAAAATATAGTGAAGAATATATAGAAATGAATGACAGAGTATATGCTAAAGCTAAAATGGCTCAAGATGCACATGAAGCCATAAGACCTTCTGAAATGTTCACTCCTCCTGAGCAAATCAAAATAGAAAGCGAGACCGCCAGAGCAATATATAAAATAATATGGGATAGAACTATCGAATCCTTTATGAAAGACGCAATAAAAAAAGTTATCAAAATAACATTCAAATATGAAAATTTGACCTTTAAATCAAGTTTCACAAAAATGATTTTCGATGGATTTCTGAAAAATAATAAAGAATATTATGAAGAGAATATCATAGACTTTTCTCTCATAAAAGAAGGAGATAAATTTATCATATTGGATATAAAGCAAGAAGAACATGAAACAAAGCCGCCAGTTAGATATACAGAAGCATCACTTGTACAAAAACTTGAAAAAGAAGGCATAGGACGCCCTTCAACTTATTCCACCATTATTTCAACACTCTTTGAAAGAGAGTATATCTTTAAACAAAACAACACATTAATACCAACAATAAAAGGAGCTGCAGTCATAAATTTATTAAAAAAATATTTTCCAGTACTCATTGAACTAAAATTCACATCTCATATGGAAGAAAACTTAGACAAGATCGCAATAGGTACACTAGATAAAGTAAAATATCTAAGTAAATTTTATAATGGTGAAGAAGGTCTAAAGAATACAATAAATAAAATAGAACCTATTATTAGCCCTGAAGAATTTAGAATAGTCTATGAATACAAGAATGATGAGAAATTTCATTATAAAATCAACATTGGAAAATTCGGTCCTTATCTAATCTCTAACGGAAATAATTACTCGATTAATGTAAAAACACCATTAGAAAGCTTATACAAAGAAGATGAAATCAAAAAAATAATAGCAGAAAAAGAAATAAAACCTAATATATTAGGGATTGATCCTAAAACAGGACTTAATGTAATATACAAAAATTCGAAATATGGAGGAATTGTCCAACTTGGAGAAGATGTATATGCTCCACAAGAATTCACAAAAACAGGCAAACTAAAAAAACCTAAAATAATAAAAGCTAAAAAAGTTTCAGCAAAAAACATAGAATATGCAAACATAAACTTAGAACTTGCTTTAAAACTACTTTCACTTCCAAAAATAATTGGGGAATATCCAAAAATTAATGAAAAAATAATTGCTACAACAGGAATTTTTGGAGATTATATTAAAACTGAAAAAAACAGTATAATATGCACACTAAAAAAAGACATAAAGGCATACGAAATAACACTAGAAGAATCAATCAAACTCTTAGACGCAAAATTAGAAAAAAACGGAATTATTGTAAAAATAATACCACTATCAAAAAACAAAGTCGGCAATAAAATCTATGTTTACAAACAAAATGATAAATTCTATGCTAAAATTAAAAGAACTAAAGTCTATTTGCCTCCTGGCATTGACCTTAGTCAAATAGATGCAACTTATGTTTTTGGACTAATGTAGGATATGAATGATTTTGAGCTTCCCATTTACAGATATAAAGACGAATTAATTAAAAATTTAGAAACAAATAACGTTTTAATAGTAGAAAGTCCAACAGGAAGTGGAAAGACAACACAAATACCAAGAATAATATATGAAGCTGGACTTGCAAGAGTTGGTAAAATTGGTGTAACACAACCAAGAAGAATAGCCACAGTATCTATAGCAGAATATATCGCAAAACATATTGGAGTAAAACTTGGAGAAGAGGTAGGCTACAAGATAAGATTCCAAGAAATCACAAGCTCTAAAACCAAAATCAAATTAATGACTGATGGAGTTTTATTACAAGAACTCAAAAAAGACCCCCTACTTGATGAATATGACGTAATCATAATAGATGAAGCTCATGAGAGAAGTTTAAACATAGATTTCATACTAGGTCTTATTAAAGATATACTAAACAAAAGAGATGATTTTAAAGTTATCATTTCGTCTGCCACAATCAATACACAAGTATTTTCGAAATACTTTAACAACGCACCTATACTGAACATAGAAACAATTACTTATCCTGTACAAATAATCTATAATCCACCCCCAGCCAATACATCAAAAGCAATGATATCAAAAATAAAAGAGATAATCAGTAGTATAATAAAAGAAGAAAAAAAAGGCGATGTCCTTATATTTCTATCTGGAGAGAAGGAAATAAAAGAAACAATAAAAGAAATTCATGAATTGAATTCTAAACAAAACTTAGTAATATTACCTTTATATGGTCGAATGGCAAAAAAAGCACAAGAAGAAATATTCATGCCTACACCAAAGAATAAAAGAAAAATAATAGTATCTACAAATATTGCAGAAACATCAATTACAATTGAAAATATTAAGATAGTAATTGATAGTGGAAAAGTCAAAACAAACAAATTTCAAATGAAAACACATACTTACTCGCTTCAAGAAGTACCAATTTCAAAATCATCCGCTACACAACGAGCAGGAAGAGCAGGAAGACTTGCAAAGGGAACATGTTACAGATTGTACAAAAGAAATGAATATCATTTAAGAGACGAATATCAAAAAGAAGAAATATACAGAACAGATCTTTCCGAAGTAATATTAAGAATGGCAGATATTGGTATAAGAAATTTTACAAAATTTGACTTTATTTCAAAACCATCAATTAAATCTATTCAAACAGCAAGTGACATATTAAAATCCCTAGATGCAATAAACGACAAAAATGAGCTTACAGAAATTGGAAAATATATGATAATATTTCCTCTAATACCAATACATTCAAGAGCATTAGTCGAAGCAATGATAAACTATCAACAAGCAATATACCCAACTACCATTGGACTCTCATTTCTATCTACAAGTGGAATTTTTTTACTACCTCAAAGCGAAGAAATAGAGGCCAGACAAGCTCATCTAAAATATAAAAATCCATTAGGAGATTTAATAGGATTTATTAACATATTTGAAGACTATAAAAAAGCTATTAACAAAGAAATTTTTGCCAAAGAAAATTACTTAGACTTACAAGGTCTTGAGGAAATTGCTAATGTACAAAGACAACTTGAAAATATTGTAAGTAGCTTCAATATTCCAATAACAAACAAACATGAAATTGATCATGAAGGCTACCTAAAATCCATAATGAGAGGGATGAAAGATTATATTTGCTTTAAAAGCTCAAAAAACAAATATAAAACAATAAAAGCTCAAAATGTAGTAATACATCCTGGCTCACTTATTAATACAGATTCTGTAAAATACTTTGTTGCTGGAGAAATCATAGAAACAACTAAAAGATATGCCAGATCAATTGGAGTACTTAAAAAAGAATGGATCAACGACATTCAATTTGAAGAAAACGAATATAAAAACACTCAAAAAGAGAATAAAAATCTAAATAATATCCACAAAACTATAGCAAAAAAAGATAAAAATCTTTTATCAAAAAATGAAATAATTATTGGAAATAAGAAATTCAATATTCAAAATGAAAGCAAAAATCAATTAATACTTAGCTTAAAGGAAGTTCAAGAATTAATCTCAAAAACAATAACAAACAAAGAAGAGAAAGCCCTAAAAGATATTTTTGCAAAATTAACACATGAAAACTTAACAATATTCAAAAATAAAAAATTAATAGAAATAATGCGTATAGTAAATGGTATGGAATCAGACTGGACACTTCTAAAAACATATGAAAACACAAATGTCAATATCAATGAAATTGATAAAATAAAAAATATTTTAGAATGCACTATGAATTTTATTAAACATCCAAATAAAAAATCAGTCCTTTTCCTATCACTTAGAAGTGATTACTGTGACAATTTTTGGATAAAGCCTCAAAAAAGCTTTATCATAGCAATCGAGGAATCAATGGATAGCATAAAAAGTCTAATTGATAATCAAGATAATATTAAAAAACTTACGTCTATTAAAAAAATAATAAATAAAGTTTATAAAAAATTAAACTTCTTTTTCTAAAAATTAAAATTTACATATTATAATTTACATATTATAATTTACATATTATAATTTACATATTATATTTAAAATTGCAAAAACAAATAACAAAGAAGCAGCACTTAACCTAAAGTCATATTTCAAGTTAAAATATAATTAACAAATAATATAAATGGGGGCAAATATGAATAATTTAATTAAAAATATGCAAAATCTTGGAAAAGCCTTACAAACTCCTGCAGCTGTCTTACCAATTGCTGGTATTTTACTTGGCTTTGGACATTTAATAATAGAAACTACAAAAGCTTCTAACATAATAATGCAAATCGGTAAATTAATGGAACAATCGGGCAGTGCTATTCTTGGAAACTTACCAATATTATTTGCAATTGGAACCGGAATGGGATTATCTAAAAATAACAAAGCAGCAGCAGCACTAGGAGGTGCAGTAGGATACCTAATTCTCAATGCAGGGTTATCTACATTTACAATAATAATTAATGGAAAATCAGAACCTGTTAATATGTCAGTCTTGGGAGGTATTATTACAGGTATAAGCTCAGCCACTCTTAGTGACAAAGTAGTAAACTATAAAATACCACAATTCCTAGGCTTTTTTTCAGGACAAAGACTGGTACCAATAGCTAATGGAATACTATGTGCAATACTTGCCGAAATATTTGGTTTTCTATGGGCACCACTACAAATAAGTATTAATCAAATTGGAATCTGGATGATAGAAGCTGGACATATAGGATTATTCGTATTTGGATTCCTCAACAGATTACTCATAATAACTGGATTACATCAACTTTTAAACACTTTAGTATATTTTGTATTCGGAGAATACACTACAAATGATGGAAACATAGTTCAAGGGGAAATCACAAGATACTTAAATGGAGATCCAAGTGCTGGATCATTCACATCAGGAATGTATCCGATTATGCTATTCGGATTACCAGGTGCCGCTCTTGCAATGTATTTAACATCTAAAAAAGAAAAAAGAAAAGAAGTCGGTGGAATTCTATTCTCAGCAGCATTCACATCATTTCTAACAGGAATTACAGAACCAATAGAATATACCTTTATGTTAATAGCACCTTTACTTTATCTCATACATGCTATCTTAACTGGAATATCATTAATCATTACTAATATATTTGGAATACGTATAGCATTCGCACTCTCAGCAGGAATAATAGACTACTTCTTAATGTTTCCAAAAGCAACAAATGCTCTGCTCATACTCCCAATAGGACTTGTAATTGGAACCATTTATTTCACTATTTTTATCACACTAATAAAAACTTTTAATCTTAAAACACCTGGCCGTGAAGACGATACTAAAGGAGAAACAATGACTAAGTTTCTTCAAAACGAAGAATTTGAGAAAGTTATCGAAGCTCTTGGTGGACTTGATAATATTAAAAACGTTGACTCATGTTTTACACGACTCAGAGTCGACGTAAAATCTCCATCATTATTAAACAAAGACTTAATGATCAAGCTTGGGGCTACTGGAATGATCATTACACCAGGAAATCAAGCTCAAGCAATATTTGGAGCAAAGTCCGAACAAATTTCAAATTACATCAAATCCAAAATTTAAATTAAAAAGCAAAAGAATAAGAAGAAAAAATACTACTCATTTCTTCTTATTCTCTTTAAAAAAGAGTATACTAATCTTATCTAATTCAAATGGATCTAATTTTATCTAAAATACTGCTAGTCTTTTTACTCATAATTCCTCTTGTTCCAACATACGGAACAGATAAAAAAAACTTTGAAAAACTAAATAAATTATACATGCTATACAATTTAAATAACAATTTACCAAAAGAACTTGAAACAATAAATGCAATTAAAAATCTAAACTTAGAGTACTATTATTTACTCATGACAAAATATCTACTTAAAATAAAGAAATATGAAGAAGCTAATAATTTCTTAAAAAAAATGAAAGAACCCAAAGATAAAAACACACAAAATGAAGTTTTATTATTAAAACTTATAATCAACGAAGATAACATAAGCGAAGATGAAATCAATGAACTCTTACAAAAAGATAAAGCTCTAGACATAAAAATAATTTATCAATTATATAATATTGCAAGAATAAAAAATGATAAAATATCTTTAAGGATAAAAAATATAATTTTGAAAAAATATCCTAAAAGCATTTATTCTTATAAAATAAAAAGAAATGAATAAAAAAATCTTATATTCAATAATATTAATCTTAGTGTCAAGCATATTGTCATCACAAAAATCACTCAATCTAAAAGATATGAAAATGAGATATGAAATAATAAAAGGTTCTTTTAAGGAAAGCAATTATGTTATTGCTAAGATTAAAAATAAAAATTTAAAGTTCATAATATCAAAGCCTATTTATGATATAAAAAAAAATAATTATTATTTTAAAGGCCAAACAACAAGTCAATTTTTACTTTCTAACGAAGTGGATATTGCCATTAATACTAGCCCATATGAAATTAAAGAAAACGTGTTCTGCCCCAATGGTTTATATATGTATGATAAAAAAATAATATCCAATGCAAAAAAAGGCCAAGGAATAATTATAATCAAAAATAATCAAATTATTTTAAATCCTCAACAAGAGGAAATCAAAAATTCTGATTATGGTTTTAGCGGTTTCTTTTCTTTAATTAAAAATGGAAACTATATTAAAAATTTTAAAAAAAATAAACATCCAAGAACAATAATAGGCACTGATAAAGAAAACAAACACTTATATCTTATAACAGTCGAAGGAAGAGGCACTAACAATAGCAAAGGAATCTCGTTAAATGAAGCAATTGATCTATCATTAAGTTATGGTATTACCAATTCTATCAATCTAGATGGAGGTGGTTCAAGCACACTTGTAATAAAATCCAACAATTTTTCCTATAAACTCAATTCTACATCTAATTTTTTTGGACACGAGAGAATAGTACCTTTTCACTTAGGCATAAAACTGCCTAATTAAGAAATTTCCAACCAATATTAATTCCAAGAGTAATTTCAGTTGTTAACGAAGAAAATCTATTGCCAGAAAAAGAGGTAGGTGAAAGTGAAAGCATAAATAAAGGCCTAATATAAAGTCCTTCAATCTCAGGAATGAAAAGATCTGTAGCAAAACCCAAAGATAAAAACAATAGATCTAGTCTTTTAGTACTTAAATCAATTGTATATTTAAAACCAAGCAGGGGAAATAATGTCCTAACATATTCATTAAAAACAATCGGATAAATTCCATAAAGCCCAAAAGCAAAATATCTACTACCATGATGATTATATAAAAAAGCATCCTTATAAGAAAAATCCAAAATAGCATAATTAGCATCAAAGAACAAATTTAAGTTCATTCCATTATCTATCCTATTATCATTTTTTGCAAACCTATCTATATCACTCTTACTAGTAGTATAATTAGTAAATTGATAAGATAATCCTCCTCCAAAAGATAATGGATATGCAAATATTAAAATACTCGAATAAAAAAACAGCAATAATAAAAAAATATACTTTTTCATTGATAATCCTAAAACTTTCTCAAAAAACATTATATTATTAATATATATCTATATCAAGTAACATATATAAGAAAATTATGAAAATAAAATTATTGCGCTTAATATCCATAATGTTTTTAACATGCAGCAAGAGATCAGAATTTTCCTTAACAGAAAAATTCAACTTGCCAAAAAGCAGTATCTTAGGATTTTCAATAAAAATGGGAATAGTAACAAAAAATTATGTTACTTTAAATAATACAACTAAAATGGATAACACTAATTACGATTACCTAACAATAATTAGAAAAAACGAAATAGTAAAAATTGAAAGAATAATGCAAAACACAGAAAAGCATGGAATTAAAGGCAAATGGATATTGGCAAGCTACAAAGGGAAAAGGGGATATCTCTTTAGCAAAGATATCAACATAATAGATAATATAATCATTGAATAGATTAATATAGCACAAATCAAAATGTTAGTCAGCAAACAACTAACTAACACTTAATATTACTTGTTCTTTTTTTTATGTCTATTTTTTCTTCTCTTTTTTTTTCGCTTATGAGTAGATATTTTTTGTAATTTTCTTTTTCTTCCGCAAGGCACGCTTTATATCTCCTTATTAAACAAAAATTAAATCCAAAATGTCCTTTAAGTTATCATCTGGATGAAACCACAAAACATTAGGAATCTTATCAAAAAAAGTCATCTGCCTTTTTACATACAAAAATGAATTCTTAATTATCAAGCTTATTATATCACTTAACATAGAATAAGGTCTACCTCTCCATAACAAAAATTCACGATATCCTATCCCTTTAAAGGCTGGAGTTGCCTCATTGTATCCTTTCCCTAACAATCTCTTAACCTCTTCAAGCAATCCACAATCAATCATATTATTCACTCTAGATATTATCCTAAACTTCATTTCATCCATAGGTCTTCTCAATCCAATAGCCAAGACATTTTCAATCTTCTGACCTTTTTTTAAGAATTGACTAATTGGAACACCTGTTTGATAATAAACTTCAAGAGACCTTTTAATCCTGTAAATATCATTTTTGCTGATTGATTCATATCTATTCAAGTCTACTCTCTTAAGCTCTTCTAAAAGGTAACTCTTGCCCCTTGTAGTCAAAAGATTGTTTACATAAATCCTCACTTGAGAAGAAACAGCTGGCGTTTCAGGCAATCCATACTTTAAATGTTTAAAATAAAAAGCTGAACCACCTACAAATATAGGAAGCTTCTTTTCCTTCTTTAAATTCTCTATTATTTGGCACGCCTCTTTATAAAAAATCCCAAGAGTATATTCTTTAGTTGGCTCCAAAAAATCTACTAAATGATGCTTTATATGAGATCTTAATTCAAAACTAGGCTTGCAAGAAGCAATATCAAATTCTTTATACACTTGAATAGAATCAACATTAATGACTTCAGCAACACCTTTAGGAAAATTGAATAAAATGTCACTTTTACCTACACCCGTAGGACCAAATATAAAAACTATTTTATTTTTCTTCAATTGAATATATATATTTACCTGTCAAAATATCATTAAAAGCATGAGCGACTACTCTTTCATCAGAAATAGCATGTTCTGCCAAAGAAATTTGTTCAACAATCTGTTCTGTACGCATTATTACTGCCATAACAAGCTCATAATAATTGCCACTAAAATCTTGTATGTCTTTCAAAGGTATTTTCATTCTCTTAAAGCCTCCTTAACTATCTATTTAACTTATATAAATTCCTTTTCTCTATTTCATTCTTTATCAATTCAAAAACTTTATTTGCAGATCTATCAGTCGTATCAACTATAAAATCAGCTACATCTAAATAATTATCAACATTTATATTATACACAGATAAATATCTCCTTGAATCATTAGAATCCCTATTAAAAGTACTCCTTAAAATATCAGAATACATACCGCCTTCTCTATTTATTATTCTCTCTGCTCGAATTTCTATCTTAGCATAAAGATATATCCTCAAATCGGCATTTTTTGAAAGCCAAATTGCAAGACGAGACGCAAGAACCGTATTATCCTCTTTTGAAAATTCCAATAACTTACTATCAAGATATTCATCCCAATAATAATCATTTCTACCTATTATTTCTTTCTCATAAAACTTATCAAAAGACATATTTTTCTCCCTAGCAATGTCATGAAAAGTATAATTAATAAGCTTGAGACCATAGTGTTGTGCAAGCAACCCACTAATAGTCGTATTGCCACAACCACTCTTACCAGAAACAGCTATTCTCATTCAATATTCCTTACATGCTCTTTTATTTTCTCCAAATTTAATTTCATGTTTAAAACTAGATTTCTAACATCAAGATCAATTGCTTTGCTACTCAGTGTTGTAACTTCTCTATGCATTTCCTGAGTAATAAACTCCAAAAATTTGCCACATACATCACTTTCAAGATTTTTATAAAAATTATCTATATGTGAATACAATCTTACTATTTCTTCATTAATATCTAACCGAATTGACATTTTAGCGGCCTCTTCCACAACACTAACATCACTAAAATCATCTACTAATTTAGATAAATTTTCCTTTAGGCTCAAAAAAAGTTTATTATTTATACTACTCTGAGATTCCCTTAATAGTCCCAAATCACGACGTATTAAAACAAGAGTTGAAATTATATCTCTCTTAGTATTCTCGCCCTCAAAGACCCTACTTTTATCATAATTCAATAAAGTTTCTTCTAAAACATCCTTAAAAGCACTATAAACCATTTCTTGATCAACATCACTCTCATCAAAAATTAAAGCCCCTCTTAAAGACAAAAAATCACCAAGCCTTAATTCATCCTTAATATTTAAATTACTATTCAATAAACTATCTCTAAGACGGGCAATAGCCTCAATATAATGAGGATTTAAACTAAAATGGACATTTGGAACTATTTCCTTATAACCCACACTTAAGAAAACATTTCCCCTTTTAATATAATTTGAAATGAAATTTCTTATCTCAAGCTCATAAGCATATAAAATCTCAGGCAATTTGAATTTCAATTCTAAAAATTTACCATTATAAGATTTTAAATTAACACTAAACATATAATTTGAAATAACTTTTTCCAAATGAAAAAATCCAGTCATACTTTTCATCAAAAATACCTTTATAAAAAATCATGTAAAATAAAATTATTACCAGCTCCCATTGTAATAAATAAATCATTTTCCTTTAATAGACCCTTTATAAAATCAACAGAATCCTCTACTTCCTTAAAAAAATAAACATTTTGTTTCAAATCTTTAAGAGCTAAAAATAGCTCTCTAGAAAGTTTATCAGGCTCAAAATCTTCTCTCACCGAAAGATATATATTATGCAAAATTAATACATCAACATTACTTAAAGCTTTAACAAAATCATTAAAAAGAACTTTTGTTCTTGTAAATGTATGTGGCATAAAATCTAAAACAATACGCCTATCCTTATAGAAATTTTTCACTCCCAAAAGCGTATTTTCAATTTCTTTTGGATGATGAGCATAATCATCAAGATATATAACTCCATCTTTTTCCATGATAAACTCTACCCTTCTTTTTACGCCCATGTAATTTTTAGCTGCTATCTTTATTCTTTCATCAAAACTCCATACTAATTGTTTATGATTTTCTAAAAATAGTTTTACAGCCAAAAGTGCTGACGAAAAATTTAAAACATTATGTACTAAAGGAGTCCTAAGTTCAATACCAATACCCCCTAAAAAATCAAACTTTAAAAATTCATCTATCACTTCAAAACGTTCAATCTTAAAATCAGCCAAAGAATTAAAACCAAAACTAAACACTTTAATATCCTTTCTTAAAATTCTATTTTTAATCTTAATCAAATTAACTTCGTCAGCATTGATTATTAATATCCCACCTTTCTTTAAATTATTAATATATTGCAAAAAAACATCTTCAACGGCTTCATAACTTTCAAAAAAATCAACATGCTCATAATTAACATTAGTTAAAACAATCATATTTGGTGAAAAATTCAAAAAATGATTTCTATATTCACAGGTCTCTGCAATAAATATATCACTTCGCCCAACAAGACTAGATTTATCTCCAAAATCCTTAACACTAGCACCTAATATCACATTAGGTTCAAGTCCTAGAATACTAAACAATATACCTAAAAATGCTGTTGTAGTAGTTTTACCATGAGAACCTGCAACGCCAATACTATAATATTTACTAGAAATCTTTCCGATAATCTCAGGATAAGATAAAATAGGAATTCTAAGCTCACGTGCTTCTAACAAAATGTCCAAACTATCCTTATCATAAGCTGGTGAATATATTAAAATATCATAAGATCTATTACAAGCCTTTAGTGAGAACTCATAAATATTTTCATAATAAGTTATATTATTGCTATTTAATATATCTTCTGTATAAAATTTTAAATGAACATCAACTCCTTCTACAAAATACCCCTTAGCATTTAAAAAACAAGCAAGTGAGCAAAGCCCAGAACCCTTGATTCCTACTAAAAAGACATTCTTTAAATTATCCAAGTCAATATACATAATCTTCTTTCTCCAAATCACCTTTCTGATCAAAAAATTTATGTATTACAACATCAACACTAGATATGTTGATTACTGTATATTTCAATACATTTGCAATAATATAACTTCTAAGCATTTCTGCATTATCAAACAAGTTATTCTCAAGTGGAACATCCAAAAAGAGTTTAAAAGAATAACTACCTTGGGTTTTTTTAATCTTCAAATTATAAACAATATAATCTTTGTTATATTCAGAAACACAATGCTCAATAATTTGTCTCACAGCATTTTTAGAAATAGATAAAATTCCCCCTTCTTCATGAAAATGAGGCTTGACAATAGAACGAATATAGTTCTTCCTCTTTGATAAAAACCATTTACTTTTAAAAAACACTCGAATTGAATCTAATAATAAATTTGGTTTAACAGATGTTATCTCAAAAGCAGCGGCTGGAACAACATGTTCGCCCATCTGTCTTGAAATTCTTGCCTTCTCTATTTCCTTCTTAGTAGAAACATCTGTTATATAAATAATTTTAGAAGAACTAGGTAAAAAAAGTCTAGAAGTTATTTTATCTATCATACGAACACTTGTTCCCAATATTAATATCTTACTGAAATTTTCTCTTCGGAGAGCTTCAACAACCTCATTTCTATGAACATCATCTTCAAAAATAGAACGCCTTATTGCATTAAACACGTTATCTTCAAATTTAGCAGAATTCCCAGCAATAATCTTCATGTTTTTTATTAAAACACCATCATCAATGATCAAAGGAATTGAATACTTATCTGCTATCAAGTGAGATCTAAAACTTTTTCCAGTACCAGCAACACCCACTAAAGAATAAACCTTAATCTTTTTAAACTTATTCTTAATAGCAATTGAGATATCCTTAACTAAACATAAAGCATTTTTAAATGCAAATTTATTAAATAAATTCCTTAAAATCATATACACCAAAAATGTTTCTTATCTGTTTTAAAAAATCTGAACTAGGTTCAACAAAAAACTCATTTCTTAAAAATAAAGACTGGTTAAAGTTTATCAAAAAAGAATGTAAAAAGTAATTGGTTCTTCTAAATTTAGAATCATACTTCTTATCATTAATTAAGGCATGTTTATTAAAAGCACACTGAGCCCTTATTTGATGTGTAAAGCCTGTCTTAATTGACACCTCTACAAGAGTTGAAAACTTAGAAACTAAAATTGGCTTAACATCAGTTATAGCATTACATTTATCTGTATCCTTGATAACAAAGGTTTTTCTTGCAATTCTATCACGATATAAAAAATTTCTATAAGTTAAAGACTTTTTAATCTCACCATCAAGCAAAGCCAAATACTTCTTAGTAACAATACCATGACTAAATGCCTGACTTAAAAGTCTTGCAGAACCTATATTTTTTGCAAAAATAACAAGCCCTGAAGTATTTCTATCCAGTCTATGCACAGCTGAAGGCTTAAAACTAAGAGACTTAAGATTTTCACCTAAAAGATAAGCATTAATCAAATTATCAAGCGAATATTTATCTCCATGAACTAAAGTTCCTCTACTTTTATTAATTACAAGCAAATCTTCATCTTCATATACTATTCTCTTTTTTATATCTCTCAATACATTAGTCTCATCTCTAACTGTAATTTTTCTTAAACTAAAACTTAAATCACGCAGTAAAGACTTATACAAATAAATCTCATCATCCTTAAAAACTCTATGAGAAAAAGAAACCTTTAAATTATTTAAAAGAATATCTCCATTTCTAATATGTTTAATTATTTTAGATTTAGGAAATTTTAAAAATTTTATTAAAACTGCATCAAGTCTTTTCCCATTATCATTCTTAAGAACATTAATAACACTATATTTACCAACACTTTTAACATCTAAATAAAACATATAACTAAATATTACTACATTTTTGACAAACAAAATTAACTATTAAAAATGAACATACAGAGATAAAAAGTGAAGGAACAACAGGATGAAAATGATAACTACCTACCTCCCCGTAAAAAATTATGGCTAAATAACTTAAAAGCCCTAAAAATTGAGAAATAAAAGCTGATATTTTACTTACAAAATTCAAATAAAGTCCAAAAATAATAATAGAAAAAAATGCAACTTCTAAAGCCCCAATTGCAAAAATATTCAAAAAAAGCAAAAATTCAGGTGGTTTTAAAGATAAAAGCACTATTATTAACATAAAACAAACATTAGAAATAATAATAATTTTATTAATTCCAACATTAGTTACAATATTCTCACTTAATGACAATATTAACTTTACCCAAATGGAAGATAAAAAAAGGAAACCTGAATCTATTGTAGACATAATCGCTGATAAAAGCCCTATAAAAAATAACATAAAGATTCCAGGATTTAATACCTCTAATGCTACATTTAAAATCACTTTATCATTTGGTTCAAATTCGGGGAAAATTACAAGAGAAAAAAAACCTATTAAATGCATAATAACGACCAGAAATCCTATTATAAAAGTAACAATAGGAAGAGAAAATCTGATAGCCCTACCATCCTTAAATGCTATAAAATTATTCACAAGTTGTGGTAATCCTAATGATCCAATGCCTATTAATATCCAAAAAGAAATTATATATTCAATTTTCAAATCCAAGTTTGATGGCAAAAATAAATCATTCTTAAGGTTTAATTTGGCCATCTTGAAGATATTACTAATTCCACCTCCCAAATTAGATAATTCTGAAAATAGTAGTATAGATGCCATGACCATCAAAATTACTTGTATTGAATCCACATATGCTATCATCTTAAACCCCCCCAAACAAACATATAAAAAAACAAATAAAGAGAAAAAAATAAGAGCATCAGTATAACTAGTTTGAAAAAAAACCTCCAAAAGTTTAGCACCTCCCATAAGCTGAGCTGAAACTAAAAACAAAGAAAAGAAAATTACTATCAAACTACTAACAAAAGCTAAAGAACAACTAAAATATCTGTATCTAATATAATCAATAATATTTATAGCACCAATTTTTTTAGATGCTAAATTTAATTTCTCACCAACAATAACAAATAAAATTAAATTTGTAGGAATTTGAATAACTGCTAAAAATACAAAAGATAATCCATATCTATAAACAGCTGAAGGTCCTGATATAAAACTACTAGCACTAACATAGCTAGAAGCAACAAGTAGTGCCATTACAAAAAAATTTAGACCTTGATTTGCAAGAAAATAACTACGCAGAAATAAAATTCCTTTTTTTTTTCTTCTAGAAAAGAATCCAAAAGCACAATACAAAACCAAAAAGATCAAAAATAAAAAAAAACTTTTAGTCATTCTTAAAAAAGAGCACAAAAATACACACTAATAACAGACTTAAAATAGGAAAAAAGATACATGACAGCACAAACCAAAGAGGAACATCAAATACAGCAATAGAAGAGTAGTAAGACAAACAATATGAAACAAGCCACCAAATAAACAAAAAGAAATATATTAGAACTGCAAAAAATACTTTATTTATCAATCAAAAATCCTTTTAAAAATATTCAATACAATTATATAATAGTATATAAAATCAACATGAACAAACGCAAAAACATACTGATAGGAGTGTGCGGCGGAATCGCAGCCTATAAATCAGCTTATATCATCTCAAACCTAGTAAAGATGGGGTATAATGTCAAAGTCATAATGACAGACAATGCAACTAAATTTATTACCCCTCTAACATTAGAGATTGTCTCTCAAAATAGAGTAATTAAAAGTTTATGGGACACAACCCACGAAGAAGTAGAACATATAAATCTAGCAAGATGGGCAAATTTAATATTAATTATTCCAGCCACATACAATATTATCTCTAAAATTGCCTCAGGAATTGCTGATGATGCCTTAAGCACAATCATATCTGCAAGCACCGTTCCAGTTTATTTTGCAGTAGCAATGAATAACATAATGTACCAAAACCCCATCCTAAAAGAAAACATTAAAAAATTAAAAAAATATAATTACAAATTCATTGAACCTGAAGAAGGATTTCTGGCATGCTCTTTAAATGCTATTGGACGCCTTAAAAGCGAAAATGATATTTTAAATATAATATCAAAAGAGCTAGATCCAAAATTACCTTTAAAAGGTAAAAAAATACTCATAACTGCGTCCAGAACTGAAGAAGCATTAGATCCTATTCGTTACGTCTCAAACAAATCAACAGGTCAAATGGGCTTTACTTTAGGAATTGAGGCGCGAGATCTTGGAGCTGATGTAACAATAATTACAGGCCCCAGCGATGAAAAAACACCTTATGAAATAAACGTTATTAGAATCAAGACAGCATCAGAAATGTACAAAGAAGCAATAAATATATATCAAGGATTCGACATAATAATTGCTGCTGCCGCCGTTGCAGACTTTAGGCCCGAAAAAGTTTATGATCTTAAAATCAAAAAAAATACTATGAAATACTTTAATATCAAGTTCATCCAAAATCCGGACATAATAAAACATATAGGTAAAAATAAAACTAAAAACCAAGTTGTTATTGGATTTTGTGCTCAAAAAGATGAAATTCTAATAAAAAAAGCTAAAGAAAAACTAAAAACTAAAAATTTAGATTATATTATTGCAAATGACTTAAAATATTTTGGATCAAGATTAAACAAAATTTATATAATAGGCCAAAACAATATTAAAGAACTACCTGAATTGTCAAAAAAAGAAACTGCAAAGGAAATTTTAAAAATATTATATCAATAATTTTCCAAAAGTTTCTTTAAATATCCCGAACTAGTTGTTCTCTTGATCTCTTTAAGTCTACCTGAGAGTAAAGAAGATGCATTATAAACGGCTCCCCTCACTGCAAAATTCATCAAGTTAATATTTTGACTATTAATAATCCTAGAATAAAAATCATCAAAATTACCCTTTCGAGCTGAAAGAAGCATAGCAATATCTGTAAGTATCTTTGAAGGTTTATTAATATTTTCCTTTTCCAAGAGTTTCAAAGCAACTGAAAGTGCAAAATTTACATCTTTATCTAAAAGATAAACAAACATAGTAAGTTTAAAGTTATTCTCAATGATAGAATCAAGCATTATATTTTGTATTTCTTCATAACCAGAACCTATATCTATTAAAGCCTTACCAGATGTTTCCCTGACTTTTAAAGAAGGATCACTTTTAACCTTATAAATTAGAATCTCTTTTGAAGCAATATCTCCATGACCTTTAATAGCCTCAACAGCACTAACCCTAATGTTTTCATCAGAATCCCTTAGAAAATCTTGTAAAATCTCTTTTGATTTTGATGATATATCTCTTGAGAGTGCTTCTAAAATGGCAGCCTTAACATAGTAATTGTTATTGTTATTCTGAAGATATAAACCGGCATTCTCTGTTATTTTTTCAGGTACAAAATATGATAATGCTCTAATTGCTGATGCCTTAATTGATGGATTCTCATAACTATCCACAGAAATTTCATAAAACCTATTTTCATAATCAACAGCATGAGATTTACCAACTGCAATAAGTATTGCAGATTTAACTCCATCGTTACCAGAATACTTATCATAAACATTCATCATATCTTTTGAATATTCAGGAGAAGAAAGCTCACCAAGATAATAAGCAGCAATAGCTGCAATATTACCTTCTTTATTTTCAAGAATATCAATAAGCGTTTTTTTCAATGAAGCCTTATTACCAAATTCCTTAAGATACAAAATTGATAAATTAATCAAATCATTAGGATATTTATTGCTCTCATAATTATCAAGAATATAATTAGCAGTATCAACACCTCCCGAGTATTTAAGAGATAAAAACAAATCAAGAATTGATCTTTTAAGAACAATATTAAAAGTTTTCTGCAATCTCTTTTCAAGTAAATCATTATATTCACCATCACCTGATTTTTTAAGACTATTAATAATTTCAATAACTTGAGCATCAAGTCCATAAGAAATCACATCACTTACTCGCTTCATATTTAAATTAACATTTTTAAAATCAGAATCTTTAATAGAAGCATTCCTAAAATAATTTTTATTGGCCCCAAGCTCAAAATGTTGAGACACTAAGAATCTATCTGAGAATGTTGAAATCTTAATTGCAAAAGCATTAAATATAACAAAGCATAAAAAAATCAAGTAGAAAAGTCTCATACAATCTCCCTACCAATGAATTTAAAAACTTTATTAACCCCAAGCAAATAATAACAAACTATTAAAACAATAATACTCCCAATACCTGCAAAACCTAAGAAGCAAAAATTACTAAAACTAAACCCTATATCCCACCTAAAGCCATTAAAAAGAGTATAAAATAAATACAAAGGAATAAGCACAATAAATGCCTTTATAAAGGCTATTAACGATCTAACAAGTTCAAGTTTCATATCCCCCTTAAATCCAACAAAAAAATAAAAAATAACTACACATAAAGCGAAAGAAACTGATTGTGCAATAGGTAAAATGTCTACCTTATAAAGGTTAATACCAAAAACTGAGATTGTAATATCAAGAAAAGCAAAAAGAAGACTAAAGTAAAGAGGAATTTTTGAATTACAAATTGAAAAGTAATATTTCTGAAAAAGCCCAAAAATTGAAGAGAATGGCAACCCAATTAAAAAATACTGCAACACACTAACAGTACGTTGCGTATCATATACAGAAAATTTACCTCCTGTAAGCAATAAATTTAAAATAGGATTAGCCCAAATATACAACAAAAATGAAATCGGAACTAAAACAAAAATCAAAATATCAATCCCCTGATTCAAAATAGCATTTAATCCTTTTTTATTTCCCAAAGAAGCATATTCAGTCATTTTAGGAAAAATAACTGTAGAAATAGAGACATAAAAAATTCCAACAGGAAGCTGATAATAAACAATTGCATTACTTAAAACAGAAATACTTCCAATATCTAAGGTTGATGCCAACGCAAATGAAACTTGCTGAGTAGTAATTGTCACCAAGGACGACAAAAACACATGTGCCCATCGCTTCAAAAACCTTAAAAATGAAGGATTATTAAAATTAAATATCGGTATATATATAAGACCAATATAAATACAATTTATCATCTGGAATAAAAACTGAAAAATCCCACCAACAATCACCCCAATAACAGCACTATATATCCCATATTGCTTATAAAATAAATATATACTTAAGATAGTACTAAAAGAGAGCATAATGGGAGAAAAAGATGGAATGAAAAAAAACTTATAAGAATTTAAAACCGATGCAAATATTGATGTTAAGCTTATAAGCAATACATAAAATATTAAGTAATTAAACATATAACTAGCTAACTCTAAATGACTACCTCTATAAGAAGATACAAAATACATAATTTGTCTAGAAAAAAGAATCATAATAAAAATGCTAAGGCTAATACTTATAATATTAAAGGTAACAACTCGTCTGAAAAAATCAATAGCATGCTTATTAGATTTATTTTTTTCATGAATAAATTCAGGCATGAAAGCCGAAGTCATTGCACCTTCTGAAATAATCTTTCTCAAATTATTTGGAATATTAAAAACATAATTAAAAATATCCGCTTCAAGATTTGCTCCAAAATAATAAGAAAATACTTTTATCTTAACAAAACCCATTATACGAGAAAAAAAAATTGAAATCATCATAACAATTGTTGAAAACATATATTTATTCATTACAATTACCTTCATCATATTTGCTTAAATAAAGCTTTTTAAATTTTATAAAATCATCATTCATAATTGCATTTCGGGCTTTTTCAATAAGTCGAAACATATAGTGAATATTATGCTCACTGGCCAACATCACTCCAAAAGTTTCTCCTGATTTGATTAAATGCCTTAAATAACCTCTTGAATACCTTGTACATAAAGTACAATAACAACCTTGCTCAACAGGAGAAGTATCAACAGCAAATTCAGATCGTTTAATACGCAATATTCCATTATCGGTTAAAAGTGAACCATGTCTAGCAATTCTTGTAGGATTAACACAATCAAAAATATCAACACCATAATATATTGCATCCAATATATAATGTGGAGTGCCAATTCCCATTACATACTTTGGCTTATCTTTAGGTATTAATGAAGAATTATATTCAAGAATCTCTAAATATTTATCTCTTGGTTCTCCGACAGAAATTCCACCAATGGCTACACCAGGACTATCTAAGTCTAAAATATCCTCAGTACTTCTTTTCCTTAAATCTTTAAAAAAATTACCTTGAGTTATTAAGAATAAAAGACCATCATATCCATCTTTTCTATTCTCATAAGCACTCAATGTACGACGAGCCCAAGAGGTTGTAATATTTGTATATAAATTTGCTTCACTATAATCAATCCCATAAGAACTACAAATATCAAGTGCCATGATAATATCACTTTCAAAAATTTCTTGCATCTTAAAAACACTTTCAGGTGTAAAATAGTGCCTAGATCCATCAATATGAGATCTAAAATCTATCCCGTCAATCTCAATTTTTCTAAGATTAGATAAAGAAAAAACCTGAAATCCCCCAGAATCCGTCAAAAAATTCTTATTCCAAGCTGTAAAATTATGCAAGTTTCCATATTCTTTAATTACATCAACACCAGGCCTTAAATACAGATGATAAGTATTTGCAAGTATTAAATTACATCCTAACTTATCAAGCACATCATGCTTTAACCCTTTCATTGCCCCTAAAGTACCAACTGGCATAAAACATGGGGTTCTTACCTTTCCATGAGGAAGTTTAAGCATACCAAGCCTTGCATAAGAATTCTTATCAGTTTTAATAATATTAAACATAAACTTTTTAAAAACCTACTACTTATATACAAGATTATAAATAACAAAATTAATAATAATAAACAAAACAGTGGGCAATGAACTTGCAACTGCTATAGGCAAATAGCCAAGATCAGCTAAAAAGTTAAAAATTGTAATTAAAATTACATACACAACTGCAAACGCAATACTATTTAGTAAACTCCATATAAAAATATTTTTTTTCAAAGCAAGACTTACAAAAACTACAGTAAAACTAAGAAGTATTAGTCTAAATGAAAAAAATATCCTATTTAAAAAATCAAACAAAGCTTCAGAATAATCCAAATTTTCTCTCCTAAGGTTTCCAATCCAATTAATAAGCCTTGAAAAATTCAATGTTTTTGAAGAAAGCATAACTACCTTAATATATTCAGGCTCTAAATTAACAATCCCAGTTCCATCACGAATTTCATAAAATTTCTCTACCACGTCTCGTTCTACCTTAGAAAATTCTCTTACACCATAAAGATGCCATCTATCATCAATCCACTCAGCCTTACTTATATCATACCTTTTTTTAAAATTATCATCTTTATCTTTTAAAATAATTATTAGATTAGAAATAGTATTATGCTTAACATCATAACGCCTAATATTGTAAATTTCTCTTGCAAAATCCTTAATGATTATATTTCTATCATTTGCACTATAACTTTCAATACTATTTTTAAGAAAAACATCCCTTTTAGCAACAGTATCTATAACCAAATAATTATCAAAAAAAAAGAGCATTATTGAGATAAAAACACTAATGATCATTATCGAAATTAATATCCTAAAAATGGAAATTCCACAACTAAAAAGTCCTATCATTTCATTTCTCATGGAGAGATTGCCAATAAGATTAGAAACGGCAAAAAGAAAAGATAAAGCCAAACCATCTGAAAAAGATTTTGGCAAATAAAGATAATAAATGTAAATAATATCATTAATACTAAGATTATTATCAATATAATTGAAAATATTTGTAAACAAATCGAAAAGCACAAGTAAGATCACAAAAAACAAATTCATAACCAAAAAGGTCGATAGTATATTATTTACAAAAAGCTTATCTACTCTCATTTTTTTAAAAGTCTAAAAAAAAGTATTGCACCTATGAAAATTAACAATAAATTTGGCAAAATAGTTACAACAAAAGGATTTGAAGCATTCTGAACAGTATAAACTTTTCCACCAATAAACATTGTCCAATAAAAAACACAAATAAGAATTGAAATCACAAGTTCAAGAATAATAGAATATTTCTTATTTGAGTACATACCCATACCAAAAGCTAAAAAAATAAAAAATAAAACAGATAATGGTAAACTAATTTTTTGATAAAATTCCAGATAAAAAAGAGCATGATTTTTCTGCATAACCAGATCTTTATAAGGAGTATAACTTAAACTTAAGTTATGCAAATAATTTAAGTTTTCAATAACAGAATCTTCATTAAAAATGTTGCTCTTATCATATAAATAATTTAAATAAGTACTTGAAAAATTTAAACTCAAAAAATCTTCCTCTAAATCATTTTTGATATTTAACTCTTTAACCAAATTATTTTGCTTAACAATAAGTTTCATAACATCCCTTATACTCATTTGAGATGGTGTTACATTACTCAATAGCCAATTATCACTAAAAGTAACTTGCTCAATTGAATATTTCATTCGATCAGCATAAAAATAATCATAAAATCCACTCTCATCTTCTGTTAAAGCAATCGATAAAACATCATTTAAAATGAAATAAACTTGATAACTTTCTTTTTTAATATTAAGTTCCCTTGCCATAAATATTCTGTCATAACCTTTAAGTCTAGTATTATCAAAAAAAGTAACATTTTTATATCCCGTCTCAGATTTTTCTCCTGATACAAAGATTAAATCCCCATACTGTTTGCTTGAATAAGGCTTTAATATCAAATGAGGCACTTCTTCTTTTATTTCATTAAAAATTTTTAATCTACCAATAGAACCAAGAGGAAGCAAAAAATCGTTTGCAACAAAAGAAATCAACGCAATAAGTAAACCTAATTTTAAAAATGGAAATAACAAATCAATAACAGATATTCCAATTGATCTAAAAGCTAACATTTCATTATTAAGTTTAAACCTGTAAATGGTAAGCACAACTGAGAGCAAAGCTGCAAAAGGAGGTGAAAGATTAATTACCATGGGAAGCGAATATATCACAAAAATAAAAGCCTTGAAAAATGGGACATAGTTTTGAAGAAGTACTCTCATAAAAAAAAGTATTTGATTTACAAAAAACACAAAGAAAAAAAACAAAAAAGTAATTAAAAAATACTTACAAAATTCATGAACTATATAAACTTCATAATTGTTTTTTAATACTTTCATTTACAAAAACCAAACCATTATTTAAGGTCCCAAGTAAAACATAATCTTTAAAATTTAAAATTTTTACTAAATTTAAACTGATAAGTCCATCACGAGGACCTAAATAATCCCAACTATTACTTGCTGTATCATAAATTAATAAACCATGCTCAAAAGTTGCAAATAATAATTTATTATCTCTTATTTCCATATCTAGAAAATATCCAACACTAGGATCATTACTAACACTATATTTTACATATGTGTGATTATCTAAATTTAATCTAAAAAGACCACCTCCATAAGTCCCAACATAATAACTACCATCATATTCTTTTATAAAATTAATATTTTTCTCACTATCTGCCTTGCTAAAAAAATTTAAATGTTTAACGTCATAAAAATTAGTTAAAGCAACGCTATAAATACTTTTATCCATTGTCCCTACCAACAATAAATTTTTCTGTTCATCTAAATACAATGATGAGATCCTCTTAGAATCAAGTTTGATACAAGTCCACTCACCCATATCAGAATAAAACCATAGCCCAGAATCCAGAGTACCAATAAAAATTCCATCCTTAGCGCTCATCAAAACTTGTACACTATTTAAATTAACATTTAAAGGTATTTTAACTTGCTTGATCAAACCTTTCAAATCATCAATATAATAAAGAGCATCATTTCCCCCAACATATATAATTCCCTTATGCTCTGCAAAACCTCTAAGACCATTTAAAACGATATTTTTTTTGTCTTTAATATAAACTTTATATTCATTATTCTGAATATCATACCTTAAAAGACCACCAAATATATTTGAAACAAAAACATTACTTCCAAAAATAAACATATCAAAAATACTATTATCCAAAAATCCTAAAGTCTTTAAATTTAAATAATTTATCCCAAATTTATTATTTAAGAAATTATAAATTCCTAGATCATAGTCTGAATCAAGAGAAAATTTATCAACATCCCTTAATGCAGAAATAGCACCCATTCTATCTTTAACAAAATATTTTAATTCAGCAATCCTAAGACTAGCATGAGAATATTTATAATCTTTTAAAAAATTATCAAAATTATATTCAGACAGATCATAAGCACCCATACTATAATTAACATAACCAAAAAATAAATTGGCCTTAGCAATTAATTCTTTACCATAACTTTTCTTATCAGTTATGATTTTATTTAAATAATAACTAGTCATACCAATATTTTTCTGAGCATAACTCTCCCTAGCCATTTTAAAATAAGAATTATCTTCCTTTAAAAAAGCATCACTTAAGAAAAAGAATTCATTATCTTTAAGCCCCGATAAATAACTTCTTTCCTTAACATCCAGCTCATCAATATTTGGCTTTTCAATATCATCAATAAAATGAAAAGATAAATTAGCATCTTGATTAGTCAGACATGAAATAAGTAAAAACAAGCTTAAGAAAATAAGCCTACTTTTAAAAAAAGTATTCAAAAGCTCTATGAAACTCATAATATCAATTACTAATCTCTAACAAATTCAAGCTCAATCTTACCAAACTTATCGATATCAGATATTTTGACCTTAACCATTTGACCTTCCTCTAATCTTGGGGGACGCATACTAAATGTAGTCCTATTATCTCTACCATATCTAGAATGTCTACTATTGCCATACTTAGAATTCCTAATATCACCACCATATCTATCATCTCTTAATTTTGCTCGGTTACTCAAAAATCCTTCCTTTATAGGAGTAAGCTCAATGAAAGCTCCAAAACTGTTAATCTTTTTAACAATTCCTTCATAAATCTCACCGATCTTGGGTTCTCTGACAATACTCTCTATCCTTTCCTTAGCTTTTTGCATCTTTAAGCTATCAGTTCCAAAAAGATTAATCCTTCCATCTTGCTCAATTTGAACTCTAACTTCAAATTCATCTGTAATTGCTTTAACTGTTTTACCAGTAGACCCAATAACAAGAGAAATTTTATCAATATCAATTTGTAATTGAATAATCTTAGGAGCATTAACAGATATATCGTCTCTTGATCTTGAAATAACAGAATCCATAATAGATAGAATATGCATCCTCCCAATTCGTGCCTGTTCAAGAGCATCCTTCATTAACTGCCTTGTAACGTTTGAAATCTTAATGTCCATCTGAAAACCAGTGATTCCATTCTTAGTGCCTGCAACCTTAAAATCCATATCCCCTAAGTGATCCTCTTCTCCAAGAATATCACTTAAAACAACATACTTATCGCCCTCATTAACAAGACCCATAGCTATTCCTGCAACTTGCTCCTTAACAGGAACTCCAGCTGCCATTAAAGACATACTCCCAGAACATACTGTAGCCATTGATGATGAACCATTTGATTCTAACACTTCAGATACTACCCTAATAGTATATGGAAAATCATCTTTCTTAGGTAACATGGCTTCCAAAGATCTTTGAGCTAAGTGACCATGTCCAATCTCACGCCTGCCAGTCATAAGTCTACCTGTCTCCCCAACAGAGAAAGGAGGAAAATTATAATGAAGCATAAAATTAAGACGCTTATCACCATCAATATCATCCATTATCTGTTCATCAATACTTGTGCCCAAAGTTGTTACAGCCAATGTCTGAGTTTCACCTCTTGTAAAAAGAGCAGAACCATGTGTTCTCTTTAACAGATCAACTTCAGCAACAATATTTCTTATCTGTGTAGGAGTACGTCCATCAGTTCTAAGATTATCTTCAAGAATTGATTTTCTAACAATTTCTCGCTCAAAATCATCAAAAGCTTTATAGAAAAGAAATTCACTATCTTCATTTACTTGATTGATAGAAGAAAAATGTTCATAAGCTTTCTTTTGGACTAATTTTATAGCCTTATCTCTATTAAGCTTGCCCCTCACAAAGCAAGCATCCTTAAGTTCAGAATAAATTAAACTTTTAAGTTCATCCTTAAACTCAAATACTCTTTCCTCATAAGCAAGTGGCAATTTTTCCCTCTTATCGATTATAGATATAAATTCCTTTTGGAGATTACAAATTTGTTTAATATATTCATAAGCTTGATCTATAGCAGAAATTAAAACTTCCTCGCTAACTTCATTAGCACCACCTTCAACCATTGTAATCCCATCCAAACTCCCTGCAACAACAATATCAAGCACAGAATTTTCTATCTCACTAAAAGAAGGATTTACTATAAATTCATTATTTAAATAGGCTATTCTAACAGCAGCAATTGGACCATCAAACGGAATATCCGATAAAAAAACCGATGCAAATGCAGCATTCATCCCAACAATATCAGGAGGATTCATCTGATCTGTAGACAAAGTTGTAGGAACAACCTGAATTTCTCTACCAAACCTCTTATCAAAAAGGGGTCTCATAGGTCTATCTATTAATCTAGAAACAAGTACTTCCTTATCTTTCGGTTTACCTTCTCTCTTAATAAACCCCCCAGGAATTTTTCCAGCAGCATAATACTTTTCATTATATTCAACAGACAAAGGAATAAAATCTAAATCTTCACGAACTGAATTTGAGCAACAGACCGTAGCAAGAACAGTAGAACCACCATAAGTAGCAAGAACCGCGCCATTTGCTTGCTTAGCCAATAAGCCTGTTTCCAAAATTAAATCTTCTCTTCCTATTTTCAACTTTAAAACTTTTTTCAAAATTAACCCCTTATTACTTTCTAAGTCCAAGTTTAGCTATTAAGGTTCTATAAGCCTCCAAATTTTTTTTCTGATAATATCTTAACAGGCTCCTTCTCTGTCCAACTAACTTTAACAAACCCCTCTTAGAACTATGATCCTTTTTATTGATCTTTAAATGCTCTGTTAAATACCTTATTCTACCCGTAATTAACGCTATTTGAACTTCAACTGAACCTGTATCCTTTGAATTTTTCCCAAATTCTGTAATTATTTTTTGTTTTTGTTCTTTACTAACCATAAAAATGACTCCATATACCATCATAGCAAAGCCTAAAACAGACCATTTTGCTATAATTAAATCTTCACAGTAAATTATAATATTTTTTTATTCAAATAACAAAAATAAACCAAAGACTTTTTCCAAGTTTCACAAAATACCAATTAAATCAATCAAACCAATTATTTATTACCCTAACACATTTAACATACTTCCTTATCCCAAATACCCTATTTTACTACTATTTTTTGTAAATGTATTGCAATAAAATTGCTGTATTTTGAGGTAACTAATTATCAAAAAACAAGAACATACTTATATTTATTAAAACCAATGCCATAAATTACCGCTAATATCTCTCCATCTCTAGACTTCAAAATCTTATATTCACCAACATTAATAACAATATTGATATGAATACCATTTTTAATAGCCCTAATCATATTATTATCAACATAAATTTTTTCAAAAAGCCTCAAAGATTCTAAACTCATTAAAGAATTTATATTGAAATCTTCACAAAAGCAAGCATTATCCAATCTAAAATCTCCAACCTTAGTTCTCTCAAGACTCTTAACATAAGAAAATGAGCCCAAAGAAAGTGCCAAATCTCTTGCTATACTTCTAACATATGTTCCCTTAGAGCATTCTATCCTTAACTTCAAAATATGAGAATCAACATTATAGCTTAAGACCTGAATATCATGTATATTAATCTTTCTAGGATTAAGTTTAAAAGACTCTCCATTAAGAGCCAACTTATAAGCTCTTTTTCCTTTAAAATGCACTGAAGAAAATCTAGGTGGAGTTTGATAAATTTCACCTATAAAAGACCTAATCCCACGAGTTAATTCTTCCAAATTCGGAATATAATCTGTTGTATTCACTACTCTACCGTTAGGATCAAGAGTATCGGTTTCAATTCCAAACTCAAACTCTGATACATATTCTTTATCTAAAGATGTAATATAACTTGAAAGTTTAGTATATCTACCAACAAGAACAACCAAAAGACCACTTGCAAACTTATCAAGAGTCCCAGTATGTCCAACTCGGCTTGTCGAAAAATATTTCTTTAAAGGAAAGAGGGTGCTACAAGAAGTTATTCCAACTTTCTTATTTAATAAAATAATTCCATTCATCACACTCTATTTTTCTTCACTAAAACTTAAATTTTCAATTACCTTATTAACATAAAAAGCCTTAGAAATAGTATCATCTCTTAAAAAATTTAATTTTGGAGTATTCCTGACTCTAATGCGTTTAACAATCTCTCTTTGAATGAAGCCTTTAGCATTATTTAATGCTTTAATGGCATTATCAAGAGAAGCCCCTTCTTTAATAGAACAAATAAATACTCTAGCATTTATTAAATCTTTTGAAACTTCAACTCTTGCAACAGTTAAAAACTCATGTACTCTAGGATCTTTAATTCCCTTTGTTACTATTAAATTACCAATCTCTTGAACTAATAAACTTTCAAGTTTTGACTTTCTTATCTCTTTTTCCATAAATAAAAACAACAAAGCAAATGTTTAAGAATTAAAGCGCCTCTTTACTTTCTTAATTTCAAATGCCTCAATGATATCTCCTTCTTTAATATCAGAGTAATTATCAATCATAATTCCACATTCATATTGTGCATTAACCTCTTTAACATCTTCTTTAAATCTCTTTAATGAAGAAATCTTACCTGAATGCACCTGAAATCCTTCGCGCATAACATTGGTTATGGCATCCCTTTTTATACATCCTTGCGAAACATAACATCCAGCCACTACTCCAACCTTAGGAAGGTTAATAACATCACGAACTTCAGCAAATCCAATAAATTGCTGTTCAATATCTGGCTCCAACATCCCTTCCAGAACCGATTTAATACTATTTATTGCATCATAAATTATATTATATTTTCTAATTTCAACTTTTTCTTGATCAGCTAATAATTGTGCCTTTGCTGTAGGTCGCACATGAAAACCAATCATAATTGCTTCACTTGCCGCTGCAAAACTAATATCAGTCTCTGTTATTGCTCCTACTGATGAATGAATAACTTTTACTTTAATCTCATCATTGGTTAATTTTTCAAGAGAATGCTTTAAAGCCTCAACAGAACCCTGAACATCTGCCTTTAAAATTATCTTAAGTTCCTTCAGCCCTCCATCCTTAATTGAATCATAAAGATTTGACACAGTAACTTTTTTGACATTCTTAGCATCTTCATATTTTTTAAGATCTTGTCTTTTAGAACTAATTAATTTAGCTTCCTTTTCCGTTTTTGTAACCTGAAACGGATCACCAGCCTGAGGAATTGATGAAAAACCCAAAACACTAATCGCTTTTGCAGGACCAACACTCTTAACAGAGACTCCTCGCTCATTAACTAACGCTCTAACCTTACCATGATAGACTCCTCCAACAAAAGAATCCCCCACAAAAAGCGTTCCATCTTCAATTATAACAGAACAAACTATTCCCCTACCTAGGTCAACTTTAGCATCAAGAATTCTACCAATAGCTCTTTTAGTTGGATTAGCCTTTAATGACATTACTTCTGCTTGCAAAATAATCATATCAAGAAGTTCTGTAATACCAATACTTTTAAGAGCTGAAATTGCAACAAAAATCGTATTCCCTCCCCAATCTTCAGGAACTAAATCATATTCTGAAAGCTGATGCTTAACTTTATCCAAATTCGAATCTGGCAGATCAATTTTATTGATTGCAACAATAATTGGAACTTTAGCGTCCTTTGCATGATTAATAGCCTCAATGGTCTGTGGCATCACTCCATCTACAGCAGAAACAACAAGCACAACAATATCTGTAACCTGAGCTCCTCGACTTCTCATCATCGTAAAAGCTTCATGTCCTGGCGTGTCTAAAAATGTTATTTCATGATCATTATAATTAATAGTATAAGCACCAATATGTTGAGTAATCCCACCAAACTCAGTTTGATTTATATCAATATTTTGCAACACAGATAAAAGCTTAGTTTTTCCATGGTCAACATGTCCCATTATTGTAATAATAGGGGGTTTTGCAATCCTCTTGCTCTCATCATCTTTTTCTATTTCTATAACCGTTTCATCATAAATTGAAACAACATTCACTTTAGCACCATACTCTTCAACCAAAATAGTAGCGGTGTCAGAATCAATCTTCTCGTTAATAGTTACCATCACACCTAAAGTCATTAGTTTGGCAATTAAATCTGAAGATTTTAAATTCATTTTTCTTGCAAGTTCAGAAACAGTAATAGTTCCCATAATATCAATTGATTTAGGAATTGGATTTGCCAAATTTTCTTTCTTTTTTTTCTGAAGCTGATCAAAAACTTTTTGTTCTATTGTTTTACTCTCGATTTCTTCTTTTTTCCTCTTATAACCTTTCTGACTTTCCTGCTGTTGCTTCTTCTTTTCACCAAGCTTTCTATTAAGACCCTTATTATCAGAATCAGCAGGTGATAGTGCAGCAACACTAGAAACAATTTTAGTCCTTATTACTCGTCTAAATGTTTGGGAACCAGTAGTACTACTACTATTAGTATGAATTTTATTAAAAGGCCCTTTATGACCTTGCTGATGACCCCCCCCAGCATGACTTTTATCTGCATATTGTAAAGAAGAAGGTCTCACTCCACCCCCCACCCTATCTCTATTCCCATAAGAATATCCTCTATTATCTTTACTATGAAGATGAGTTCTATTAAAAGGCCCTTTATGACCTTGCTGATGACCCCCCCCAGCATGACTTTTATCTGTATATTGTAAAGAAGAAGGTCTCACTCCACCCCCCACCCTATCTCTATTCCCATAAGAATATCCTTTATTAGAACCTTGATTACTAGATGAACTCGAAGATTCAACAAAATCTTTTCTAAATTTATTTAAATTTCTATCAGTATGGGCTACAACCTTTACTACTTTCTTTCGCAACTTAACAACCTTAATTTTTCTCTCATCCTCATTGCTATCATCATCAATATTTTTTGACAAACTACTACTCCTCTTCAAATTCAAAGCTAAGCCCTATCTTACAACCTGGACAAAAAGTCATATTTTCATTAATAACAGACCCACATTCAGGACAAAGCAACTCTTCTTCTTCCTTAACACTTTCAATAGATCCATCATCATTAGAAATTATTACCATCCCTTCTTTCAAGATCTTGTTTATTTCTTCTTGCTTTTCATAACTTATTCCTAGCTCAAAAAGTTTTTTTTCGCTAGCATCTAAAAAACTATCAATATCATCAAAACCTGCCTCAATCAACTTGTCAACAATATCACCATCAAGAATTTTAAGCTCGCTAATCTTATTTATTTCCTCAAATTCATCTTCTTGAACATTATCCATAATCTTGTCAAACATTTCAAAAGTCTCTTGTTTAAACTCTCCACTTGCTTTCATTTCTGCAAACTGACTATTAGTCTTAACATCAATTGCCCAATCAAGAAGCCTATTTGCAAGTCTAACATTCTGCCCCATCTTACCTATTGCAAGCGAAAGTTGATCATCGCTAACCACTACTAAAGCCTTATGCAAATCCTCATCAACAATATATACATTATCTATTTTGGCAGGAGTTAAAACATCTTTAATAAACTCTTTAATGTCTTTAGAATAAGGAATAATATCTATTTTTTCTCCCTCAAGTTCTTTAATGATTGATTGAATCCTAACACCCTTCTGTCCAATACAAGGACCTACAGGATCAATCTCCTCTTTCTCAGAATAAACAGCAACCTTAGTCCTATAACCAGGATCTCTTACTATCTTATGAATCTTAATAATACCTTCCTCAATTTCAGGAATCTCAAGAGTAAGAAGCTCTTCAATAAATTTAGGGTGAGTTCTTGTTAAAACTACCTCCACCCCATTTTTCCCTTTATTTACACTATAAACAAGAACTCGAACTTTATCATTAAGCCCATAAACTTCCCTTGGAGATTGATATTTTTTAGGAATAACACCATCTGTACTACCAAGATTAATATACAGATCTCCATTCCTATTCTGCTGAACATAACCAATAACAATTTTATGCAATTTGTGCTTAAACTCTAAGTAAAGTTCATTATCCTCAATTCCCTGCAAATCAGTCTTAGTTCTTTGCTTAGCAACTTGAATTGAAAGTCTATCAAAAATTTTAGGATCAATTTCAACATATGCATATCCATTTTCCATAATTTCAAATTCTTGAACATTGTCTTTCGATATTTCAAGTATGTCATCCTGAACTTTCTCTACAATCTTTTTTTTGGAATAAACTACTAAATCTCCAGTATCTTCATCAAATTTAACTAAAGCATTCTCACTCGTTCCAAAATATTTCTTATAAGCTATCATCATAGATTCCCTAACTGTCTTTCGAATAGCATCTATGCTCATTCCTCTATCATTAGCAATATTGGAAATCATTTGACCAGTACCCTTTATCATATACCCACGACTCCTTTATGATAATTTAGCTTTCTTGATATCAGTATAAAAAACTCTTATCTCTTTATCATCTGTTTTAAAAATAAAACTATCTATTTCTGCTCTCAAGATTAAACCTTCTTCAAAATCATTATCTAACATTAACTTAATCTTTTTACCCTCAAAATTTTAAACTTTCTATCACTCGTCATATCCCTATTTATTCCAGGCATAGAGATCCCTAAGCTTAAATTATATTTAAGAACTAACTCCAAGCATAACAAAACCATTTTACATAAATCAAACAGCGTATCAAACTCAAAATCATCATTTTTATAAAGAACTATTTGAACCCTACCCCTCATCTCTTTTGCTGAAAATGTTCATTTCTATAGCTTCAATTCCCAACCGATATGCTACATTCTTTATTAAATTGTAAACTTCACTATTATCAAAAATTTTAATCAATCATATTCCCAAAAAGAATAAGGTCCTTTCAAAAGAACCTTATTAAATATAATAATCAACGCAACTAAAGGCTAACATTAATAACAATAAATGTCAAGATAATAATAACTAACTAGCCCCTTGCAATTGATAGCTTTAGGACACTCCAAGCTCCATATTTTGTAAGAATATCTTCACACAAAGACATGGACACCCCTGTAGTCACAATATCATCAATCAATATGATTCTTTTAAGCTTAATATTTCTATGCCTCAATTTTAATTTAACTTTATTTCCTAAATTACTATGCCTCAAATCTCTACGCAAAAATTTTTGACTCCTACCCAATCCTCGTTTAAAAACATTAATATAATTTATCCCATTACTAACCAATAAATCCCCAATATATTCCATATGATCAAAACCATAAAAAGCCTTTCTCTTAAAACTGCAAGGAACACTAACAACCAAATCAAAATCAATGCTTTTTAAAAATTGCAAAATCCCGTTTGCAAAAAATTTACCAAGCGATCTTTGTCCATCTTTTTTATAAGCAAGAATCAACCTTTTATATTCATTTTTATATTCAAAAAAATACCAAATATTACCTTTCATCTTAATATCAAAATGAAAAAATTCAACACAACTCTTGCAAAGAGCATTCAAACAAACATAATCTTTATGACAACAAGAACAAAAGGGAAGAAATATGCTTTTTAAAATAACCCAATTACACATCTATACTCCTTTACCTATACCTTAATCTTTAAAACCATTTCTTTTAGTAAACTCATCGCTTGCAAAGGAGTAATATTATTGATATCTATTTTAGAAATAAAATCTTTAAGTTCTAAATAAGCATTAAGATCGGCTGTATAACATAAATTTTTTTCTATCTCTTCTTCACTATCATTAGTCACAGAAATAGCTGAAGTAAAAAATTCTGGCACATACAAGTGCTCTCGATTTGCTAAGCTTTTAAGCATAATATTAGCTCTCTCAATAACTTTTAAAGGTATCCCAGCTATATGAGCAACATAAATTCCATAAGAATTAAGAGAAGGTTTTTCTTCAACTTCTCGTAAAAAGATAAGCTCATTACCCTGCCTCTCAATTTTCATTGAAAGGTTAACAAAAGAACTATGATTAATAGCTGAAAGTTCATGAAAATGAGTTGCAAATAAACTCCTAGATTTAATATGTCCTAAAATATATTCAACTATTGAACATGCAATAGCAAGTCCATCATTAGTACTAGTACCTCTACCAACTTCATCCATAATTATCAAACTATCTTGCGTTGCATTTCTTAAAATATTAGCCGTTTCATTCATTTCTACTAAAAATGTAGACTCCCCTTTGGAAATATTATCACTTGCTCCGATCCTACAGAAAATCTTATCTGTAACCCCGATTACAGCCTTATCAGCAGGAACAAAAGAACCAATATGTCCCATTAAAACAACTAAAGCAGTCTGACGCAAATAAGTTGACTTACCTGCCATATTAGGACCAGTCATTAAACAAAAATATTTCTCACTGTCAATCTTCACAGAATTTTTAGTAAAATTATCCAAACCTCTCATATAATGTTCAACAACAGGATGTCTGGCACACTCAAGAATAATTTCTTTGTTATTGGTCAGAGTAGGTCTTACATATTCATTCTTCTTAGCTAAATATGCAAAATTAGAAATTACATCAACATATGCATAAAATTCAGCAATTCTTTTAATAAGTGCACTATGCTTAACAATTCTTAAAGCTATCCCATCAAATATTTCTTGTTCAAGAGCTGATAAACTATCTTCAGCATCATTAATGTCTTTTTCAAGTTCAATAAGCTTACTGGTTTTATATCTTTTAACAGAATTTAAAGTTTGACTTTCCATGAAATGAGATGGAACTTGCCCATAATAACTCTTAGTAACCTCAAAAAATAAACCTCGAATGTTAGTTCTCTTAATTTTAAGACCATTAATCTTACTAAAACTCCTCTCAAAATTAAGATAATCATCAACATACTTGCTTGCATTATTTTTGAGCTCTCTTAAACGATCAATATTAGAATCATATCCATGTTTAATAAGTTCATCATGCTCCTCTGAGATAGAAGTATTAATTAAAGAATAAACTTCTCCTATATCACCTTCATCATTAATATCGAATATCCAATAATCAAAAAAATACTTTTCAAATAACCCCTTTATCGAAAAAAATGCAATTAAAGCTTCTCGAATAAATAAAAAATCTTTCTTAACATATTTTCTCATTTGAAGTCTTGAGATTACTCTTTCAATATCCCAAACATCACCAAGAATATCTCTTAATTTCATACTTAAATTAATATTGTTGTTTAAAAATTCTACATGATCTAATCTATTGTTAATGGCAACAATATCCAGAAGGGGATTTAATATATATTCTCTTAAGAGCCTCTTCCCCATTGAGGTTTTGCAATCATTTAAAACTGAATAAAGAGAATAACTAGCAGTCAGATCATTATTGTTTTTAACAAGTTCAAGATTTATTTGAGTAATATCATCAAGAAACATATATGCAGAATCATTATTAATATGAATCGTATCAATATTTCTCAATAAATTTTTCAAGTTGTTCTTTATGTAGTCGATAATTAAAAAAGACGAAATATAATAAGGATCGTCTTCTTTGAATCCAAGAGAACTCAAACTGAGCACATTAAAATGCTCTTTTAATGCTTTTATAGCAATTTCTTTATTCAAATGCCAATTTGGAACTTTATTGACTAAAAATCGATCAAGAACAAGCTTGTCTGAATACTGATAATAAAAGCTCTCAGAAACTATTATTTCTCTTGGAAAGTACTTTTCAATATCCCGTCTTAATTTTTCTAAAAAATTACACTCATAAAGGATTATTCCAAGCCTAGATGTTGATAAATCTATATACGAAAATGAACAGTAATCCTTATAATCACTAATAGCTACCAAGTAATTATTAACATCATCCTGCAAAAAATCTTCATCAACCACAACTCCAGGGCTTATAACTTCAACAACCTCTCTTTCCAAAGGCCCCTTAGAATCTGTTTGTACTCCTTGCTCACAAATCGCAACCTTTTTATCAAGTAAAATTAACCTTTTTATATATTCTTTACTCGCATGACAAGGCACTCCACACATAGGAACATCCTCTTTTTTAGTAAGAGTTAAACCTAAAAGCTTGCTTCCCTGGATAGCATCATCAAAAAACATTTCATAAAAACTACCTACTCTAAAAAATAGAATAGCATCTTTATATTTGTTTTTAATATTTAAATATTGCCTCATCATAGGCGTAAGATCTTTTTCCATATTTGTTAATAATTATTTGTTAATAATTTAGCCAATATTAAAATTATAATTGATATTATTAAAATTTTACAACATACTTAAAATACTACTTTTATAAGCTTAATTAATAAAATTCAATAAATTCATTTAGAGAAAGCAACTAAAAACTTAAAAGGTCTCATATTAAAAAAAAATAAGAATACTTAAAAAGTGATATGAAAGAGTATTTAATGACTTAAACGCATACAATATAATACTTAAGATCAATGTTAAAATCAAATATTGACCCTCAATATTTGATTATAGGCAATAAAAAATAAAACAATAATTAAAGAAAAATTCTAACAAAATACTATTGCTCACTTAAATGCTTAATTACATCGTCTGTTATATCAACTGTACTATTATAATAAAGAATATAAGGACTATCCTTTTTCATAACCAAAGAAATACCATGAGCTTCTGCAACATACTGAACACCATTAAGTATTTTGCTCCAAAGCAATCCATCACTATTTAGACTGTTTATATTAATTTGCTTCTGTTGCTCAAGATTATTCTTAGCCAAGCTTCTAAGCTTCTTAAGCTCATCAATCTTCAAGTTATACTGATTGCCATATAATTTAGCGTTTTCCAAATCATGAAGACTAACAGATTCATCGTACATTTTTTTCAAATCTTTAATCTCAGAATTCAAAGTATCTATTTCCTCTTGATAATGACTTTTTAATTTTTCAAGATTAGATTTTAACTGTGGACTCAAAAATCCAATTACAACTTTTTCAAAATCTACAATACCCACTTTTGTCATATTGACTGAAAAAATATTTAATGGGAAGAAACATGAAAATACAAAAACTACTAAAGCCATAAAATCCTCCTTATTATATCAGTATACAAACTGACTAAATTATATCAGTATCTCATATCAACTGCTAAGAAAAATTTGAATCCTCCATAAAAATCATGATACCTATTAACACCTGCATTATTAAAATGAAATGGATACGCTATTACAAGAGATAAAGGCATTTGAGGCAATACACTTCTAACTCCAAAACCCCAACTAAAAATAAAATTATCAAAAGGAACAAATAAAGCATTGTCTTGTCCTTCTAGAGAATACGAAGCCACATCTAAAAACAAAATATCCCAAACCAGAATATTTTTAATTAAAGGCATTGACAACTGAACAGTATTAACAAATGAACTATAAATATTGTTCAAAATTCCCCATCCTCTTGCAATCATAAAGTTCTCACTAATGACTATAAGGTGATGTGGCTGTAATTCTATTTCAAAACCATTCCCAAGTGGTGGCAAAATATTTGAATAAACGCTTCGTAGAGTTAAGATTAAATCAAAAAATGAGTTAAAAACATCCTGATATCCCAAAAGAGAGAAATATCTTTCAAAAGTTGTTGTGGATTTTGAAAAATGACTCTGCCCAAATAAAAATCCACCAAAGAAATCAAATTGTTGCTTAAGCAAAAAACCATTATTAGACAAAGACTGGGAATTTCTTGTATCCCACGCAATACTAAAACCAAGAGAATTTTCAAATCTAACAGTATTATGATTATCTCTTAAATAGTAATTTGAAGGTCTATTAACATTATTATCATAATATACATATTTCAAAGCAGTTTGCACAGTACCAATAAATGATTGCTTACCAAGATAATTTAAAAAATTATAGCCAGTAAATCCACTAATACTAAATTTAGCTAAAGAATAATTCATAAAATTATAATCCGAAAAATTTTTAGCACCATTATATCCCACCCAACTTACAAAAGGGTCAGGGACTTCCTTTTTTCCTACAAAAATAGGACCATTAATATCTTGATAAGCTGTATTTATAGAATGTGAAAAATCAATAAATCCTCCAACAGTCCACCTAGTCTGCATAAACCAATTATCCTCAAACATAAATCGAAAGCTTTGCTCTGAAAAAGCAAGATTAAGTCTTGCAGACAAAGAATACCCTTCACCTAAAAAATTAGATTCTTCCCATTGTCCAAAAATTGAGAATGGAAGCCAAGAATTACTCACCCCACCAAAATTCATACCAAATCTAAAACTTGCTGTCTCTCGCTCTTCTACAGTAAAATTTATTTTCATTAAACCTTCAGTATTACTTGGAACAATGTCGGGTATAACATTTCCAAAATAGCCAATTCTTTGCAAATTAAGCATTCCCATACGAAGCCTTTCTAGACTAAAAATATCACCTTCTACTAGCGGAATTTCTCTAAGAATTACATGATCAGATGTTCTCTTATTACCTGAAACAGTAATAGACTCAATATGTGCTTTCTCTCTTTCAAAGATCTTAATAGAATAATCTACAAATTCATCTCTTATAATTCTGGAAGGTACAATCTCTGTAAAAATATAACCATCTGAATAATATTTTTCCCTAATTTTTGCAAAATCCTGTTCAAATCTCGAATCATCAAAAATATCCCCTTCTTTAAAGGTAATTAAAGATTGCAATTCTTCCAATTGAAAAACTAAATTACCAATAATTTCAAACTTACCAAACTTAAAAACATCGCCTTCTGAAATAAAATACTTTAAATAAACCCCTTTCTCTAATTTTTTAGAATCAACAGGATCTTGTATATCTACAGTATTATTTACAACCTTTGCATTAACGTATCCATTATTCTTATAATAAGATTCAAGTCGCACTTTATCTTTAGCAACATTTGACTCTAAATATTTGCCATCAAAAAACAAAGATGCAGTTTTTGATACTAAATATTTTCTAAGAGTACTACTCTTAAAGTTCAAATTACCCTCAAAAGAAACCTCTTTAACAACATATTTAGGACCAGCATTAATTTTAAACACAATATCTACTAAAGCATTTTCCTCTTTAACATCAAATTCAACAGAAACATCAAGATAACCAGCGTCTTTATACATTTCCTCAAACTCAACAACACTTTTCTTAACCTTTGAAAGATTTAAAGCATCTTTTACTTTAACACTTGATTTATCTCGCAATTCACTATTCCAAAAAACTCCACTATAATCAATAAAAGTAACAGTATTTATTAAGGATTTTTCCTTTACAAAAAATGTAATAGCAAGCTTATCATCTTCTAATTTAAACTCAGGTCGAATAAATCCTTCAAAATAATCAAGGGCATAAAGATCAATTTGCAACCTATCAAAAAGTTCATCAGAGTAAAGTTGTCCCAAATAAGAATTTAAAATAAATCCAAGATCATTTTCCTTTATATTCTTAAGTCCATTAAAATCAATACTCCTTATCATTTTGCCCTTATAGTCATCTTGAGAATAAACAAAATCAAATACAAACAAGAAAAAACCCATAAAAACAAAAGTTTTAAATAACCGCATCGCAAACCCCTTAATAACTCAGTATTTAAACTTCCAAAAAATAGATATTTGACTTCCTATCCCATGACCATGTTTCATAAAATTATAATCAAAAACATAGTCAACAAAGAAAAATGGCGAATCAAGCTCAAGACCAAAATTAACACTAAAGTTTAAATTCTGAGAAAATGGCGTGACTTTTTCTTTCAAAAATCCAAATCCTGCTTTAGCAAAAACACCATCGACAATATACTTACCCACTTTAACATTTGTCTTATCAAGAACACCTGCAAAAGTTGTTGGATTCCCCAAGGTACCAATAGCATTCCTTAATATATCCGTTTTTATACTCAACAGGTCTAATTTTAATACAGAACGCACATAATCTTCAATAGGTTGTACTATCAGATCAACCAGAATATCACTAGCTAAACCAAGTGCCATTTCAGCCGTATTTGTGCCCGCTGACTGTAAGCCATGCTCGCCTCCAATTATTGCATTTGATAAAAGATATTTTATCTCTTGCTCTGTTCGCACAGGATAAGATGAAAAGCTAAGCTTCCACAAACTTAAAGGCCCATCTATACTCATTGTTATTAACAAATTTTCACTACCATCCTTAATGACATTTGTTGCCTCAGCTTTTACCCAAGGATCAAATTTATTCTTATTTTCATTAAAAGATATGTATGAACCACCTTTGAAAACAAATTGATTATTATTATAATTAAAAGAACCACTTGAAATACTCAAATCTCCCTTAAGAAGAAAATCATCCGTTTTAGTATCAAATTTAACCTCAAGCTCATTCCCTCTTGCAATAACAGCATTCAAAAAAGAAATCTTATTATCGGGCCAATGAAAAGCAACATTACTATCAAAATGAATTTTAAAATCCATATCAATATCCAAACCCTTAAATTTAACATCAGACACTATGGGCTTCCTTGATCTTTTATAAGGATCTATTAATAAATCAACAATCGAATTTTCAAGTAAGTAAATCCAAGCATTCGAAACATTCAGATTTCCTCTCAACATAATCTCTTCAAAATTACCTTCAATAAAAAAATCACCTAAAACATGTCCAGTAAAATTTATAGTTATATCATCAAACTGAATAGGTGCTCCAGAACTACCATAAACACCAATATTTATTTTATAATAATCAACAACACTATCACTTAAAAAATTTAGGCTCAGCCGTGCAGCAAAATTGACATCAGAATAATAATCTAAATTAAATTTGTGCTCAATAATCACATTATTATCATTAATAATAACCGGCACATTAACAAACTTTAAAATCCTACTCTTTCCATACTGTCTAGAAGATTTTAGATATCCATTGCTTATGGAACCATCTAAGATCTCAAACTCTCCATTAAGATTGGGATTATATAAATTACCATTAACATCCAATTTGCCAGCCAAATTAATATCATAAAGAAGAAAATATTTTTTAAAATTAAAAAGTATTTTTGAACCTAATAAATCTTTTGTAATTAACTTTGAATCAAATTTAATATCTTGAATGCTGCTGGCAATTTTATTTCCAAAAATGTTACCTGACGCATCAAAACTAAGAGGTAAATAATCATTTAACCTAATATTAAAATTACCGTTACCATATTTATACAAACAATTAATAAGATCATACTCAATTGATGACATGCTAAACCTTTCAAGATTATTTCTAAATTCAATTGTAATATCAGATAGATCATTGTCTTTATACCTTATAGCCCTGAAAGCAATCTCTCCATCAGTCTCACTCTTTAAAATACCAAATTCTTCCTCTTCTTTATTTTCAAATTTCTGAAAACTTGCATTCACACTTGAAGAGAAAAGTGTGCTATTAAAATTCAAATTAGAAACTCCAACAGAATTCTTCATATCATATCTAACATTACCTGTTAAAATTTCTTTTTTGTTCTGGATAGCCTTTATGTTATAAAGATTAAAATTATTATCAATCAATCCTACATTTAAAGAACAATATGTAGGAATACCTGCCAAAGAAAGACTATCTGTTTCAAGATAAGCATTAAGAGAGTAATTAAATAAATTACTCTCTTTAAAACTCAATACAAAAATAAAGTTACCATTAATTTTTCCGTTTAATAAAGACAAAAATTTCAAATTATTAAAATCTAATCCCTGAAATCTACCAAAAAAATAACTGCTATCTTCATTGGAAGTAACACCAAAAAAATAACGCTCTGAATTCAAGTTTGAAAATAAGTTCAAATCACCACGAAGTTTATCATTTAAATTAAAATATCCTTGCCCTTGTAAATTTGAAACCTTATTGATAAACCTAATATTTGAAAGACTAATTTCTTTATGCTCATATAAACCCTCAAAGCTAAAATTAAAATTGTAAGAAGGATTATCAGAAATTCTATCTAATCTAAAATCAGTAATTGTAACATTCAAATCATCATTAACTTTTTGGTAATTACCATAAGAATTAACATTCAATAAAATCTCATAATCTCCATTATAAAAATGAAAATTATTAATATTAAAAAAATAAACTATTAATGAATCAGAATAATTTAGACCGGCCCGTGCCTTAGGCGAAAATTCAAAGTTCACATATCTATTTTTGAAATCCCACTCAAAATACAAAGGATAAGTTCTATTCAAATAATTAATCTTAGTATTTATCTTAAAACTATCTTCAAAAAACTGTATAAAAAAACTAGAATTTATACTACAATCTACATTACCATAATTAAAATAATTTATCTTATAAACACCCTTTTCTCCACTAGCATCAAATAATAAACTAAAATCATCTAATTTTGATGAGATAGTAAAATTAAGATTATTCAATTTACTCTTAGCATAATCAAAAGTATTTAAATCAAAATCCGAAGCCAAATTCAAATACTTACCTGAGAAAAAATATTCAGGAATAATCTTAATAATGAATGATTCTGGTAAAATATCCTTCAAAAAAAGCATAGGAAACTCTTTGACACCTAAATTAAGATTAAAATTTTCTTTATTAAAATCACCCTTTAATGAAATTTTAGACTTATTGTTAATAAAATTTAACAAATAATCAACATAGATTCTGTCCTTATAAAAATTTGTTTTCATATTTAAATCTTGAACTTTAAGCCTTCCAATACTGAAATTATCAGATTTTACCAAAAAATATTTATTTTTATTACTAAAATCTAAATACCCATTAATATCTTTACAACTAAAAATCTTTGCAGATTTAAAATCAAGTCTTCCTATTGGTACTAAATCTTTTAAAGAATAAAAACCCTTATAAGAAATAAATCCTCTCTTAAGTTTTATGAAAACATTTTGTATATCTGCAACTTCTTCATTACCCTTAATCTGTATTTTTACTCCCTGAATCTCTTTTCCTATTATTTCAGCTTTTGAAGATGAATCTAATAATAATGCATACCTCAAATCTTTATCTTTAAAATCATAAGAAAATGCCAATTGACCATTTAAATTTGTATCAAGATAATTTTTATAATAACTTAAATTCTCATTAAGTCTTATCCAATTTAAAAGATTTAAATCAAAGAACAAAGCATCTAATCTTAAAAAATTTTTATTAAAATCATATCTTAAGTTAAAATCCAAATTTTCTTTTACATTAAAAATTTCAATATTTCCCTTTGAATAATTTATTTGAAATCCCTGCTCAAGCAAAGAAAAATAACCTGTGTGCAATTCTAAAAAATTAAAATTAATATATCCATCTTTAAGATCCTTTTTAAATTTACCTTCAAAATAAAAAGTAGAATCAAAAATATTCTCCGCACTAACATTAGAATTCAAACCTGAAAGAGGGATAAAATCAACAATAAAGTTAAATAAAAAATCATCATCAACAGTCTTTAATGCAAAATTATTAATCTGAAATCTCAAAAATTTATCAGAATTTAATTTAAGATTAATTTTAATATCTTCTAAATAAATATGAAGACTGTCAAACTCACTAAAAATTTTACCAAGTATTGCATAACTCGTATTATCATCATTCAATTCCAATGTATGGGAATTCAAATTCTGAGACTTAAGAAGCAAATCATTTAAATCAAAACTCAAGATACTACCCTTTACAAAAACATCCAAAATAATGTTTTTATCTCCTAACAACAGCTTAAATAAATCCAAATTTACTTTAACAGTATCCATCAATATTTTATCTCGCTCACTTAAACTTAATTCCAGATTATCTATTTTTATTGAAGACAAAAAATAAGGAGCAATTTTATCATATTTGATTTTAAATCCCAATTTCGATTCAAGATAATTTATGACAAAAAACCTAACAGAGTAAACTTGAGCTTGAATGGATAAAATAAAAACTACAAGAATTAATATAAAAACTAAAACCGAGAAAATAAAAGATAAGGCAATCTTATTTCTTATACAAAACAAATTCATATATTTATGTATATATATTATTATAATATTATACTTAATAAGTATCTAAGGGGACAATTTTTGTGAATAAGATTCTAAAAAACTTCTATTGCATAGAAGGAATCGACGGAAGCGGAAAAACAAGTATAATTCAAAACTTACAAACACTCTGTAATAACAATCAACTAAAATACCATTTTACAAAAGAACCTTCACAAGGAGTAATCGGTGAATTTATAAGACAGCAACTAAATAATTTTAAAACCCCTCTAAAAAAAGTATCTCTTGCACACTTGTATGTAGCAGATAGATATGAACATTTATACAATACTAAAAATGGAATAATAGAAATATTAAATAAAGGCAAAACAAAAGTAATAACTGATAGATATTTATTTTCGTCTATAGCATATCAAGGAAAATTAGGATATACACTAAATAAAGATTTCCCTCTCCCCGAAAAACTTTTTTTTATAAAGGCGGATCCCAATATTGCATACAAACGCATTCAAAAAAATAGAACACAAGCTGACCTTTTTGAATTTGAAGCATCAATATTTAAAAAAATTAACTCTAAGTACATGAAAATACTCAAAATATTTGACAGCTTAATTGATATAGTATACATTGAAAATTCAAATGAAGAGGATTTAGAAATAAACACTAGAAAAATTTTTGATTTAATCAAATTTTAATATAATCAAAATGAAGGAAAGGATCTAAACTATGTTTAATAAAAGTATTCTTATATTGTGTCTAGTAATATTTTCAATCCTACTAATAACCAATATAAATGCATCATCAAAATTTTTCTACGCGGAACAATGGTATGTCATATTCAACGAACAAATTAAAAGAAAACCTGACAATTATAAAAGAAATATATTTTTTTTAAAAAATGCATTAAAGTACCCATTTGGAAATCCAAATTACTCTCTATCAAAAATAGAAACAAGAGAAGAATGGAACAAATATAAGCTTCTTTTTAAAATGCATGTAAATCTGCTTCTTGTAAAGCAACATTTGTATTTAGGTGACTTATTTGATACAAGATATGCATATTTTTACAAAACTCCAAAAAAAAATGCAATTCTTGAAAACTTAAATAAAGCCACAAATCTTTACAAAATAGCTGCCGATTATTACACAGAAGCTTTAAAGTATCACAAGCAACTTCACAAATATAAATTTACTAAAATACAAAGCAGCGGAATAACAAATTGGGAAGATGAATATTACAGAATTGAAATGAAAGAACTCGATTATTATAACATAATTGAAAAAGAATTAATACGCATTGAAAAAACAAAGGAATTTTTTAAAAATAAACCAAACTATTATTAACATCTTTTAAAAGATCCATTTGTCCCCTCTTGAAACAACCACTTTTTGAATATAATCCTTACTAAGAGAAAATTTATCGATAAGATTTTTAAAATCTCCCTTACTAAGAATATTATATTCCAATGAAAGCGTAATTAAAGCTCTCTCTGCTAAAAAAGGTAATTCTAGCAAATCTTCTAAAACTAGAAGATCATATCTTCCTCTAGATTCAATTAAGAGAGAATTTTTAAAATTTGAACTTATCACATTACTACTTAAATCCAAGATTTCTCTTTCAAAAAATTTTTTATCACCTTGAGAATACAATAATGCAAAAGGCTTAAGAATAGTAAAAAAATATTCCCTACCAACAAGATAATGATGTCTAGAGCATCTTGTAGCATAATTTGGATAAATAGCAGATTCAACAATCTCATCACCACCAACAATTAACAAAGGATCAAAATAAGGAGCAGCTATTTCCTTTCCTCCATAAAAATAATACCTGTATGTTAAAAAGGACTCATCCATACAATCCACATGTTCACAATAAGCACCAAGACGACAAATTTTGTCTGAATACTCTATTAAAAGTCTAGCAGTATTATTAAAGATTTCTTTCCTAAAGTTATAAAGTAAGGTAGGAAGTATAAATAACACGTTTGAATCCAATGCAATTTTATTTAAAATAAAAACCAAACGCTCATCGTAAAAACAAGTCTCATCAATAATAAAAGTTCCATGTTCAGGATTATTATCTATCAATTTACCTACATCAAAAGAACTACCTGCAAAATCAACCCCATCAATTTTATCACTTACACCACCCCTATAAGGAATAACATTTTCAGGATAATCTTTAAACCTTTTTTTATCAAGAATATTTCTAATAAAAAACACATTAGCTCTGTTTCTAAAACCCTTGGTAATGGACGCTAAAACCTTAAAAGACTTATTCTTAATAATAAGAGAATCTTTATAAATCTTAGCAGCATATTCTGTCTTACCACTACCCATAGGACCAATTATAAGCATTAAATTTAAATTATCTTTAAAATTAAAATGACTAATAGAAACAATATCATCGGGATTGGATTTAGTTTCTCCACTAACTAAATTCAAATAAAAGCTCATACAATTACCTCAAAATAAATTAATTTTATACAAATACAATAGAATCAAATGGAATAATAAGCTGCAATGGAGAGCCTAAATATCCTGCAAATAGTCTTTTAACATAAAGCAATAAAATAAATATCCTCTCATCCTTAACATATTTAAAATTATAAACAAAAATTTCATCATTTGGTCTAAAATTAAGTTCATTTCCAAGACCATTTGTAAATACTTTAGAAACTCTATACTCTCTACCAGAAATCAAACTTAAATTTAAACCCAAAAAGGCTCCTAGTAAATTTTTAAAAGAATCATTTTTTACAATACTTTCAACGATATCTCCTGGTCTATCTTGAGGATAAAAATAACCTTCATATTCTTTATTGTTCCGTCTATATTTAATTTTCACCATAGATTTTTTTTGCAAAATATAATATTGAAGATCACTTAAAGTTTCAAACTTTAAGGAATTAACACTTAAAATAGAATCTCCAATCTTAAGCCCACCAATATCTGCAGGAGAATTAGGAAACACATATGATATTTCCAAATTTCTTAAACTTTCAGAAAAAGTAAATCCCAACCACTTATTTTTTAAAATTCCACCACCATACATAAATGGCAAGACCTTTAAAACCCACTTTGAAGGTATAACGAAATTAAGACCTTGAGCATGTAAAATTCCAGCAAATGAAAGTCCAATAAATTCGCCATTCTCATTTACTACAGGTCCTCCAGAATTTCCCGGACTAATTGCAGCATCAATTTGATAAGAATCGCCCACTGACAATAAATTTCTATTCTTTCCAGAAATTATTCCTGAAGTAACACTCTTCTCAAGTCCCATAGGAGATCCCATTGCATAAATTCTATCTCCAATATTAATATTTGAAGAATAATTTAAATTAAATTGATGCTCTAATTTAAAAGGAACTTTAATTAACGCAAGATCCATTTCCTTTGAATAAGAAATTACTTTTGCAGGAAGTTTTTCGCCCTTGCCTCTTGGATATCTGACATAAAGATTTGAAATTCCATTATAATCCTCATCAACTTGAGAACTAATTACATGATAATTAGTTAAAGCATATCCCTTCATATTATCAACAACAAAAGCAGAACCCAAAGCAATATTTGGTATCCTATAGCCGTCTAAAACTTTAGTACCCATATCTACCAAAACTGTTAAAACAGACGTATCAAGCAAAACATTTTTTGAAGGGGATTTTTTATTAAAAATAAAATTTTTAATAGAATTAAAAGCATTATCATCAAGTAGATAATATTTTGCAAAAAAATCTGAAAGCATTTGCTCTTTACTTTTTAAACTCTCAAGATGCTTTAAAATCAATTGTTCTCTACTTTCATGAAGTAAAAAACCAAACAAATTCAAAGTCTCAAGCTTAGAGATTGCTTTCTCATAATCTTTTTCTTTATAAAACTTAAGATATTCCTCTTGAATCCCAGATAAAGCTTTATCTCTCAATTCTAAAATACCTTGATCCATTTCAAAACCACTATTCTTCATATTGTAATAACTTGAAAGAGCAATCTCAAAATTATTATCCTTAATATGCTTTTTTATGCCTTCGGATGGAATATAATAAATCGACTTGTCATCTATGTCTTTTATTGTTTTGCATGAAAAAATTAAAATAAAAATAATAAAAATCTTTTTATGCATCAATAATTCTCAAAAGCTAATTAACATTATGATAGATATCAAAACTATTATCTAAAATAACTTTTTTAGCTTTTAAAACTCCTTTATCATAAATTTCAATATAATTGAATTTTTTAGAATCATTAATTTTCTTATAATAGGATTCAAATTTAAACTCTTAGAAAGAAAAATTCTTGAAAAATTAGCTATTAAAAATTCATTGATACCCATATAATCAAAGTTATAATTAAAAATATTAAAAATTTCATAACAAAAGGGGTCCACAAAAAAAGTATATACATACTGTTTATCTGAACAACTAATTTCAATCATACTGCAATAAGGATAAATAGAATAATTAACTCTATAACCAAGCAAACTGTTCTCATAACAAACAGGAGCTTTATCTTTAAAATAAACTCTATTAAAATACTGCTCGTCTAAGTTTAAATCCATAAAATAATGGTCCACCATTTTTAAAAAAACTTACCAAAACCCCATTCTCAAATACGGCAACATTCTCTTTATCATCTATAAAATACACATCAGACAAATTTTTATTAGGATCTCCAAAAGCTCATAAATATTTATTACTCAAGTTACCCTTCTTTAAAGGATATAAACGTCATCAAGAGAAATTAGGAGTTTATACTCCAATAAATACCCTAAACCAAACCCCGTTTAATTTTTTGCTCTTATTCTTTAAAAAAGTAAATAAAGAAACGATATTAGCTTCATTTTGACGTACTTTTAAAATTAAATACCATTAATCTTAAAAAAAGAATCTCCTCTCAACTTAAGTTCAGAAAAAATACTTGAACAAAAATTATCATCATTCAAAAACTATTTAAAAAATTTCAAATCATCGACATACATAGCAAAACAATGTGCCAAAATTTTACTAAAATTTCTCTTAAAAGCTTCAAGCTTCATATAAATTAAATCTTTATCATTCTGCAAGTCATTCTCCAGTTTCTCATAAAGATCAATAATTTTTCCATCTTATTGATATCATCATTTTGACTTAAAATTAATGAAAAATAACGGTAATATAAGCCCCTGAGCTTAACAAAGATAAAACTACCAATGTCTATTGCAAATCTCAAAAAATAAATTCTATCTAACAAAAGAACATTATCTCTTAATGAAAATCCATAAAGAGAATCTGAGTTTTCTAAATTAAACTCAAGAGAACTATAAAGAATATCAAATCCCCTTGTAAGCACAACCATCAAATTTTTAGCCTCAATAAAAAGAATTTTTGAGATACCCCTTTGTCTACCTTCACCTTAGACTAACATTTAAGCTTATTAAAATAAAAGAAAAAACATAATTTTCAACCATAAGCCGCACAACCCCATCATTCAAAACCTTAATTATACATTTCCTATCTCCATTTTAGATTCTTCTAAACTTTTTTCATAATCATTTTCGATAATTTTAAATCCTAAAAGTTCTCTTATTTCATTATCTGTCAAAGTTTCCCTTGCAATCAAGGCTTCTGCAAGTTTAACTAACTGCTCCTTATGCTTAATCAAAATATCTGATGCTTCTTTCAAACATCCCTCAAGAATTTTTTTAACTTCTCTGTCTACTCTATCAGCAGTATTTTCAGAATAAGCTTTTGATTTAGAAAATTCTTTTGGAAGGAAAATTGGAGCCTCATCATCTACCAAAAATATTGGACCTACGTCTTCTCCCATACCCCACTCTGTAACCATTTTTTTTGCCAAATTAGTAGCCTGCATTAAATCATTCTGTACACCAGCCGTAGTAAAACCTAAATTAATCTGCTCACTAGCATAACCACCATAACATATCTTAATTTTATCAAGAATCTGATTTTTATTTATTGAAAGCCTATCCTCTCTAGGAAGTGAAAAAGCAACTCCAAGAGCTCTACCTCTAGGAATAATACTAACCTTATGTAAAGGATCAGCATACTCAAGATAATAATGAAGCAAAGCATGTCCTGCTTCATGATAAGCTGTTTCAAGTTTCTGTCTATCAGTAATCATCATGGATTTCTTGGCAACACCCATTAATATTTTATCTCTAGCCTCTTCTAAATCACTCATAAGAATTTCAGACTGATTATTCCTTGCAGCAATTAAAGCTCCCTCATTAATTAAATTTGCAAGATCAGCACCACTAACACCAGGAGTAGCCCTTGCTATCACTTGTAAATCAATTCTTTTTGAAAATTTAGTCTTCTTAGCATGTATATTCAGTATTGCTTCTCTCTCCTTAATATCAGGCAAAGTTACTGTTACTTGTCTATCAAACCTCCCAGGTCTAAGCAAAGCAGAATCAAGAACGTCAGGTCTATTTGTTGCTGCCATCACAATTACATTAGTATATGTCCCAAAGCCATCCATTTCAACCAATAACTGATTAAGAGTTTGCTCTCTCTCATCATGACCACCACCAAGACCAGCTCCACGGCTTCTTCCAACAGCATCAAGTTCGTCAATAAAAATTATGCAAGGAGCATTTTTTCTTGCATTGTCAAATAAATCTCTAACACGACTTGCACCAACCCCTACAAACATCTCAACAAAATCAGAACCTGACATATGAAAAAAATTTACACCAGCCTCACCTGCAACAGCTTTAGCAAGCAAAGTTTTTCCTGTCCCAGGAGATCCAACTAAAAGAACGCCTTTTGGGATTCTTGCACCTATCTTCTCAAATTTTTTAGGATACTTAAGAAATTCAACCACTTCATTAAGTTCCTGCTTAACTTCTTCTTGACCAGCAACATCTTTAAAAGTAACCTTATTTTTTCCTGCTTCATACTTTTGAGCATTACTTTTTCCAAATGAAAAAACTTTTCCTCCACCACCCTGAGTTTGACGAAATATAAAAAAGAAAAAAATAAAAAATAATATCCATGGTAAAGTTTGAAAAATAACACTAAGTAAAGAAGATTGACTCTTTCCAGAACTTACTTCAACCTTCTTAGCTTTAAGCTCAGCAAGCAAACTGATATCAAAGTAAGGGATATTAGTAAAAAAATAAGATCTTTCTAAATTTGAATTCTTTACAACAAACTGAATTTGACTTTTATCAATTATAACCACTGACTCAATTAAACCACTATCCAAATAAGTTTGAAATGTGCTATAAGGTACACTTTTATAACTATTTCCAGCTCGCATGAAATAAGACATAAATATTGCCAAAACTAAGAAGATTATAACAAGAATTAAAATCCAATTCTTATTTTTCTTTTTGTTATTAGATTTGCAATTATTATTCAAGTTATTATTGTTAATACTCATTCCTTTAAAAATCCTCCGATCAAAGATATATTAATTTTTTTAAGAATACTCCTATCACTCCATATTAATTTTAAAGTATTTAAATCAATAATTCCAATTATCTTATCATTTAAAACTAATAACATTAAATAGAGTGGATTATATCTTACAAACTTAGAAAAAAACTTCTTTGATTGCAACTTATTTTTAAAAAATCTATGCCTAAACTCATAAGAACAACATCTCAATGTCAATATAGAATCATCTTCACACTCCAAATATTTTAACAAAATCTTACCTAAAGATAAACTATGATATTCATTAAGTTTTAAGAAAAAATCAAAAGATTCATGCATCTCCTCAGATTCCTTAAAAACAAGATTAATTTTATCTTTACGTTTTTCTAAAAAAAAATCATCGGTCCTTAATAAAATTTTACTCCTTTTGTAAACAGGATTTACCCTAAAAATCTCACCTAGAGCTCTATATGATAGAGTTGAAACAATGCCCTCTAAATTTAAAATCTTGAAAATACTTCTAAAAACCAAATATTTTGGCAGACTGAAAAAAGTAAAAGCGTCAAAAGAATAATAGTAATTACCCTTACTAAAGGGAAGAAAATCCTTCTTATCAAAATAATCTACAAGCTCACTAGAAAAATCAGATATTCTTTCTAAGCCCCTTTCATACCCTTTAAAAATTTTTTCAATAACTGGAATAAGATTAATTCTAATTTTATTTCTTAAATATAAATCCTCAAGATTAGTACTATCAACAAAATAAACGATATTATTCAAAGAAAGAAATTCTTCAATCTCTTTTCTTGATACTTCAAGTAAAGGTCTAATAATGTTACCATTAATAATTGGAATACCAGAAAATCCATCCAAAAACGAACCCTGGAAAAATCTCATCACCAGGGTCTCAAATTGATCATTCTTATTATGAGCAAGAGCAATATAACTAGCCTTATTTTCGCTAAAAGCTTCTAATAAAGCATTATAGCGATATTTTCTAGCCAAATCTTCAATTGACATACTAAGTTGCCTAGATTCTCTCTTTATATCAACACTACATTCCTTTATTTGAAAAGTAATATTATGAAAATTACAAAACGTTTTTACATGCTCTATTTCTAAATTTTGTTCGAATTCCGGTCTTATATAATGCGCAAAATAAAGTGCAATAATATTATTATTTAAATATTCCTTTAAACTTAATAGCAAAGCAGTAGAATCTGCACCTCCTGAAAAAGCAACCACCACTTTTCCTTTGGTTAAAGAATTTTTTTCATAAAAACTTTCTATTTTTGTTATTATATTATTCCCAAACATCAAAAATTACTAGAATTAATAGTTGCAACTTTATGTTCAAAATTAAAACCATCAACATCTAATATCTCTTCACTTAAAAACTCAAAGACATTTTTAATACGCTCCAGTTCAATATCGCTAAATTTTGACAGAACAAAATCTCTAAGACTGGATTCATTATTGCAACCAACCCCAATATAAAGTCTACTATACTTAGTACTTCCTAGGCTATCAGAAATAGAACGAAGCCCATTATGAGTAGAAGTCCCTCCTATTTTTCTAAGTTTACACTTTCCCAAAGGCAAATCAACATTATCAACTACAACTAGCATATTAGTTATTTTCATATGAAACCTAGCAAAAACAGAAGGAAAAATATTACCAATCAAATTCACATAAGTTAAAGGCTTAACAAAAACTACCCTTCTACTTTGAAGATTAAAATCAGAATATTCATAATTTTTTACCCTTTTAAAAGAAAGACCATTTTTAACTACCAATTTATCTATAAATTCAAAACCGACATTATGTCTAGTATGCAAAAAATTAGACCCGGGATTACCCAGGCCAATTATTAACAAATTCATAATTCTCTATCTTACAATTAAAATAGCTAAATTTTCATCCTCTTCGGAAAGCCTAACACTATCAGAAAATACAATATCCTTGAAAGTTATTTGCTCCCCTTTCTTCACAGGTGTTAAATCCACTTCAACAAATTCTGGTAAATCTAAAGGCAAAGATCTAACTTTAATTTTAGTCCGCATCACACTTAAAATTCCACCCTCTTCCTTAACGCCAATAGAAGCTCCTACAAATTTAATTGAAACATCCCTTTCAATCTCTTTATCTCTATCAATTTCATAAAAATCAACATGATAAATAAATTTTTTAGTTAAATTTTCACTTACATCTTTAACAAAAACACATCTCTCAACTTTTCCATCACTTAAAATTAAAACAGTATTATCTGTAAACTTAGCAAATTTCTTATTAAATTCACTACCCTTAACTTTTATATGAAGGACATCGTTCCCCTTTCCGTACACAACAGCTGGTATATCAGACTTTGATCTTATCCTACGAGCACATGATGAACCAAAATCTAAACGGCCCTCATATCTTAAAATCCTACTACTATCCAAAATGAAACTCCTAATATAAAATACTGGGACGGAAGGATTCGAACCCTCGCATGCCTGGACCAAAACCAGGTGACTTACCACTTGTCGACGTCCCAAATACTTAATTATCCACAAACCAAAAGAATACAAAATACAATACACTTTGTCAATAATATTTTCTAACCTAATTCAAGTGCAAGATTTGAAGGATTTTCCTTGACATATTCCTTAAAAATAGCAGTTTGCAAAATCTCTCTAAAATTTTGATTAATAGGATGCACAATGTCCTTATACTCTCCAACTTTAGTTCTTCTATTAGGCATAACAATAAAAATACCTTTTTGCCCCCTAATAACCCTAATATTATGTAGAACTAAACAATCGTCAAAAGTAACCGTAACATATGCCAATAATTTCGAACCGGGATTTTTATTCTCAACTTTCCTAATTCTTATGTCTGTAATATTCACCTCTAGGCCTCCCTAAATACATGTCTTAAATCTAGAATATTTTTAATTTTTTGTAAATAATTATTGCGATATTTTTATTTTTTCTAATTAAATAACTTCTCCCCTATCTCATATATTTTCAAGCTCATAGTATACTCGACCTTTGCACTCATCAAATGTATAATTAAATTTTTACACAAAATAATTGTTAAATCATGAACAAACACCTTGCTTTGATCACAATAATTAAAATTTTTCCTTAAAGAACTATAACCAATCTCTCAGAATATAAAGCCTCCATTTGCTTAAATGATAAACAAAAAACAATAATAAAAAATCTACCCAATTAAAAACAGAACTAATACTAATACCCAAAACATTAATTCCGACAAATCAAATATCATCTCGTATAACTTCTTAAGATTATTTGTTTTTAACGTATCTCCCATCAAAATCATCTCCCAAAATGACTATTACATCAGGAATCATATCGGGTACATCAAGTCCTAAAGTATCTATATGAAATTCAGAAGATGGTTTAATGTTTTTTGCTCTAATCACATCCCCAACTTTAATGGCTATTTCTAAATTATCCGAATTATTTATTATTAAAGTATGAGAATAATTATGACTATCTGCATTGCCAAACCTTACAACCTTAAATTTAAAAGATTTGAAAATATCAGCCGCATTCCTTGCAAGTCCAGCTGTTTTAGTTCCATTTAAAACAACAACTTTTATTGCATCCTCATTCTTAGTTTCACCTATTAAATCTCTATTCAAATTTTCTATTGACTCCTTAAGAACAGCTCCCCCATAATAAGGGAAAATAACTTTTATTAAATTATCATCATTATCCTTAAGTGTTTCTTCTTGACCCTTAATATTAATAAAAATAAGTTTCTCATTATTTATTTTATAATTGGCAAAAATATACTTAAATATAATTTCAGAAAGATTAGTATCTAACATGAAATACATTTTAGATAAATAATCATGCTCTTCTTTAAAATCAGAAAATTGTGCCAAGAATTTTTTAAAAAATTCCTTAAAAAATTCAAATCTTTCACTATAAGAAGCAATATCTCTGAAATAACTCAAATAATCATAAGATTTATCTCCATCAAAAAAAGAATTACCAGAAGGTATTAAGACAGGACGTGCCAGATTATATACTTTAACAGAGTTTTTAACAAGAAGTTGTACGCCACCAATATAGTCAATAAATTTTAAAAAATTATTCTTTTTAAAACGAATATAATAATCAGATTCATGATTTAACTGTCTAAATATTTTAGACAAAAATTCACTAAAGCTATTTTTTTTATATAAATCTTCAAACCAAGACACATTCCCTTTTAAATCCTCATAACCTGTATAAACAGGAATATCTAAAAATCCAATATTTCCTGTTTTCATATTAATAAAAATCTCTTGCATACTCAAAAGACTAGCATTATCATCTTCTATTAAAAATAAAAAACTAATATTATTCTTAGCATTCAACTCAAAATATATTTGCTCTCTTTTAGAACTATCAACAAAGAAAATTATAATACCAAGAATTATTAAAATAATTAAAACTAAAAAAAATAATTCTTTTCTCAATTATTTACCTTTAACATATAAATTATTATTTTTAATATATTGCAAAACGTCAAAGGGAAGTAAATAATCAACAGGTAGCCCTTTTTCAATCCTACTTCTAATCTCTGAAGAAGAAATAGGAAATATTTTATTATTAATATAAGTATGTTTAAACCGACTAATTATTTCTTCATTGTAAATCCTGTGAACTATCACAAGATTAACAGATTCAACTATTACCTCTGGATTCTTCCACGAATCAAAATCCTTAAAAAGATCATCACCAATTATCAAATAGATCTCATCATAAATATATTTATTCTTAATACAAGCAATAGTATCAACAGTATAAGTTATTCCACCATTGATTATGTCACATTCATCAACAAACATCTTACTTTCATGCTGTATTGCCAATTTAAGCATTTCAATTCTATCTTTAACGCTGATACTTTCAATACGCTTATGAACAGGTTTATGAGTAGGAATAAATATGATTTTATCAACACTTAGAAAGTGTTCTATCTCCTTTGCCAAAAACATATGTCCAATATGAACAGGATTATAAGTACCACCCAATATTGCTATTCGCATAAATCTCCTATCTTAATACATCCATTATAAGCCTCTAAAAAAGAGGAAATAATTCTATCAAATTTCTGATAAAGTAAAAAGCTCACTAACAAGCTCATTTATTCCTCTATTCTCATAAATAGAAATTCCTAAAATTCTTTCACTTTCTAAAGCTCTTTTTAGTTCATTAAATCCATCAACTGCACCATCTAAATCAAGTTTATTAGCAACAATTACTCGCTTCTTGCTTAAAAACTCAACATTATATTTACCAAGCTCATTAAAAAGAATCTTATAATCACTCAAAAAATTATTACTAGCAACATCAATCAAAAAGACTAAAACTTTGGTATTTGAAATATGTCTTAAAAATTCAAACCCAAGACCCAACCCCCGACTCGAACCTTCTATTATCCCAGGCACATCAGCAATCACTAAATCATCGCAACAAGACTTAATCACACCAAGATGTGGAACCCTAGTAGTAAAAGGATAATTTGCAACTTTTGACTTTGAAGCAGTTATTGTAGAAATAAGAGAAGATTTTCCTGCATTAGGAAGTCCAACAATCCCAATATCAGCTATTAATGATAATTCAAGACGCAAATTCAAGGTCATACCAGATTCTCCAGGCTGAGCAAATCTTGGAGTCCTTCTTGTAGAACTTTTAAAATTTGCATTACCAAGCCCACCTCTTCCACCCTTTAAAATAATTACTTCTTCATCAAAGCTTTGAAGTTCAAACAACACAGAATCGGTAACAGCATCATAAACACGAGTATTCGGAGGAACAAAAACAACTAAATTTTCACCAGAAGCTCCGCTTTTTTTAGAACCCATCCCAGGCTTACCATCACTAGCAGAAAGTCGCTGACCATTTCTATAAAGAGATAAAGTCTTAAGATTGGTTTTGACCTTAAAAATTACATTTCCACCTCTTCCTCCATTACCACCATCAGGACCCCCTTTAGCTTTAAACCTTTCTCGCAAAAAAGAAATAGAACCTGAACCTCCATCACCTGAAGATACAGTTATGTTTAAAGAATCTTTAAATGTATGCAAATCAACCTCAACTATGACAATAGTATTAAACAATATTTATATACTTTCGGCCCTTAAAAGTTTTAAACTCTACTATACCATCCTTTAATGCAAATATTGTATAATCTCTGCCAAGTCCAGCATTTTTACCTTGATGAAATTTTGTACCTCTTTGACGCACAATTATTTCTCCAGCCTTCACAAATTGTCCACCACTCCTCTTAACACCAAGCCTCTTAGATATAGAATCTCTTCCATTCTTAGAACTACCACCACTTTTACTTGTTGCCACTAGTTTCCTCCAAAATTAATTTAATATCATAAGGATATTCAAAGCACAAATCCTTTACACCTTGTATTAAAAACCTACTATAATAAAAAAGACTCTGCTTATTCAAATTCCCAAAAGAAGCCTCAAATTTCAAGTAACCTCTTAAAGAATTATCCACAATAAAATTTTCTTCCTCACAATCAAGAATACTTAAAAAAGTCCTTAAAATAAAAGAAAATGAAGCACAAACTATGTTTACATAACCATTTCCTTGTGCATGTCCATTAGCTAAAATATAGATAACCACATTATTATGGGTTTTTATTAAAATATTAATCACTAACTAACAATTATGTTGTCAACTAAAATATATGAATAAGATTGACGATGACCAACTTTTCTCTCACTTGACTTTCTTCTCCTATATCTGTAAGAAATAACCTTTTTATCTTTTTTAGCTTCTACATAAGTACATTTTACACAAGAACCAAAAATATAAGGTTTTCCTATTTTTACATCACCACCCTTATTAACAAGCATTACACTGTCAAATTCTAATTTATCCCCTTCATTGGCTTCAATCTTATCTATCTTTAATATTTCTCCCATAACAGCTTTATACTGCTTACCCTTTATTTCCAACAACGCATACATAATACAATTCAACCCCCTCAATGTTTAAACTAAGGCATTATAAATTTAATAAAATTTAAAGTCAATCACTCAAATTCAATTAATAATTCAAATTTATTTACTAAAAAGTAATTATAATATCAAGAATACTTAACAAGAGAATTAAAACTATATTCCCTCAAAATACCTCGACCATTTATGCCTACAAGCTCAATGAAACAAAATATATCAGAAACTATCCCACCTGCCTTTTCAAGCAACATAGCAGCTGCTTTCAAAGTCCCTCCAGTAGCCAAAATGTCATCGACCAACAAAATATTTGAATGTTGTTTAACATCATCCTTATGTATTTCAATACTGCTAAATCCATATTCAAGCTCATATTTCTCTTTTAAAACTTGTCTTGGAAGCTTACCTTCTTTTCGAATTAACAAAAGAGGTAAACTCATTTTTAAAGCCAAAGGCGCACCAATAAGATATCCTCTTGATTCAATAGCAGCAATACAATCAATTTTTCTTGTTGAATAAAAAGCATGCACATCTCTCACTAAAGACTTATATGCTTCTACTTTTAGTAAAACATTAGTAATATCATAAAAAAGTATACCTTCCTTTGGAAAGTTAGGAACTTTCATAATAAACTTATCATAATATCCCGTTTTATCTTTCATTGAGATTTCCCACAAAACATAAATATCTATCTCTCTGTTACAGGAGGCTCTGGGATTATGCCTTCTACATTTAAACTTGGCACTTCATCTTCTTTAGCTCTTGTCCAAACCTTACTCCTACCAAAAACCCACACCTTGCCCTTAGTAACAAGATTACCTGTTTTTGAATCCACTCTCATCTCAGAAGTATAAATCTTACCGTTCTTAGGATCAATAATTTTTCCATAATCCCATTTATCAGCAGATTTAATATACCTAAGTCCCCACATAAAATCAAGACCTTCAGTGCTTAAATGCTCAAAACCCACAACTTTAGAACCAGAAGGATTATTAATATCATACACCTTACCATCCTTTATTACATTTAAAATTCTACCATAAACTTTATCATCGTGCTTATAAACATAAATTACAGAATTTTTAATATTTGTACTATCATCATATCCAACCCAATATCCTAAAACTTCACTACCATCTTTTTCATCCTCTGTTTTTTCAGACTCTGCAAACGCAAAAAACGAAAAACAAAATAAAAAAAATATAATTTTTAACAAATTATTACTCATAAAAACTCCTAAATTAATATCTGAATCAAGAATTTAAATAGACTATAATAAAAGCAAATTATACATTTATTTTATGCTTTTTGCAAAAGAAATAACTTATCATCATACAACTTAAGTTATTCAAAAATCGATGTTTCAAACTGTTTATATCAAAATAAACATAAATATAAATAATAAATAGATTAGAATTGATATACAATGATTTTAGTGATAGAATTAGTTATACAAGTAAAAATAATGGGGATTTAATTTGGTAAGAGGAATTTATACTGCTGCCAGCGGGATGATGGCACAAAGATATAGACTAGATGTTATAGCTAATAATTTAGCAAATATTGATCTTACGGGATATAAAAAAGATTTATCCATACAAAAAGCATTCCCTGAAATGTTAATCAAGCGAGTTAATGACGACGGCCTTTACAAATTTCCTAAAGGATACCTTGAAACAGCTCCTGTTGTCGGCAAAATTGGCACAGGAGTCGAAGAAAATGAAATATATACTTCCTTTGAGCAAGGACCACTAAAAATCACTGGAAATCCTCTTGATTTAGCATTAACCAATGAAGGCTTTTTTGTTGTTCAAACACCAGAGGGATCAAGATATACAAGAAATGGTTCTTTTACACTAGGGAAAGAAGGTATACTGGTCACAAAAGATGGATATCCTGTGATTGGGGAAAAGGGGTACATACACCTAAAACATAATAACTTCAAAATAACAGATCAAGGACAAATATTTCATAATACAACATTTGAAGAAAATCCTAAAAGACTTGTAAGTGAACATGAAAATTCTTGGGAAAACTATGAACTCCTTGATAACCTAAAAATTGTAAATTTTGAAAAACCAAGATTTTTAAAAAAGCAAGGAAGCTCACTTTGGAACAGCACAGAAATATCTGGAGAAGCTAAAGATATTGCAATAAACTCAAGGCCCAAAATTGAAACTGGTGCCTTAGAAGGATCAAATGTAAATGCTATTAACGAAATGGTATCAATGATTACAGTCAACAGAGCTTATGAAGCAAATCAAAAAATAATACAAACCGAGGATTCACTTCTTGGTAAATTAATTAATGAAATTGGAAAGTTTTAAGGAGATTAGTTTATGATGAGAGCACTCTGGACAGCAGCCAGCGGAATGAAAGCACAACAATATAATGTGGACACAATTGCAAACAATCTTTCAAATGTAAATACCACAGGATTTAAAAAGATAAGAGCTGAATTTGAAGATCTAATATACCAAACACAAAGAAGGGCAGGAACCCCTGCAACTGAGGATACAGTAAGGCCTATTGGCAACCAAGTTGGACACGGAACAAAAGTATCAGCAACACACAGAATCTTTGAACAAGGAAAGTTGCAGGCCACCAATTTAAACACTGATATTGCAATTGAAGGTGACGGATTTTACAAGGTTCTTCTCCCAGATGGTACCTACGGATATACCAGAGATGGTTCATTTAAAATTGACTCAAATGGAGCGCTTGTAACAAGTCAAGGATACAAATTGTTACCTGATATATCCTTTCCTGAAGGATATATAAAAGATTCCATTGCAATATCTGAAGAAGGAATAATCTCTGTAAAAGTTGATGAAAATCCTGCTCCAATTGAACTTGGACAAATAGAAATTATACGATTCATCAACCCATCAGGTCTAAATGCAATTGGAAATAACATCTTTAAAGAAACAATTGGTTCTGGAGAAGAAATATCAGGAACACCGGGAAGTAACGGAATGGGTAAACTAAGACAAGGAATTCTTGAAATGTCAAATGTATCAATTGCAGACGAACTAGTAACAATGATCGTTGCACAAAGGGCCTATGAGGTAAACTCAAAAGCAATTCAAACCTCAGATAATATGCTAGGAATTGCCAATAACTTAAAAAGGTAGTGAAACCACTTACTAAAAAACTTATATTATGCTATCTACTTGCAATCAATTTATCCCAAATGACACTTTATGCTTATAACACCTGTTTTACAATATCCCCTAGCAAGGTATATTTTTTTTCAAAAGAATATTCAAAAATATGTCATGCCAATAACTTATCACAAATTTACATAGGTTCACATTTTAAGAAAAAACAAATAATATTTGAAATGATTGACTATATCACAAAGGATCTAGCAAACAAAAATATTTACATATTACAATTCAGTTTTGATGAATCAGAAATCAATATAGTAAATAAATTCTCCAATAACATAAAATTTAAAGCAATAAAAAACATATTATATAAAAACATACCAATTCAAAAAACTTTGGTTTATTATGCAGAAAAATTTGAAGATTATAAAAAACATAACAAAATAAACATGTACATTGACATAATAGAACCAATTGTATTTGCAAAATCAAACTTAAAGGCAGGTCAAAGCTTAAACGAATACAATATTTACTTTCAATATAAAATAAATACAACTAGAAACAATGAAATCTTAAGCTTAAACGCATTAAACCAAAGCAACTATACAGTACTACACGATATAATGCAAAATGACGAGATAAAGCTAAACAAAATACAAAAACAACAAGAATTTATGCCTAAACTATAAATTCTTAGCCCTATTATTATATTATTCTTATTCATCAATTGTAAAACAATCAAAGAACCATAAAAATTTACTTCTAATAAAACCTAACTACAAAAAACAACATTAGTACAATCTAAAGCAAAAATGAATAAATTAAAAAGCAATTGAAATAATATTAAAATAAAGGTAAACTATATTGCCATACAAAAGGAATATATATCATGAAAACATTGATAATCATAGCCATACTAAGCCTAAAGACTGTCATCAGCTCATTCACACAAGAAAATCAACCTTCAAAAAATTTTATTAAAGATAATAATATCATCAATCGAATAAGCGAGCAAATAAAGATAAAAGATCTTGCAGAAATAAAATCTAATGATTCACACACGTTAACAGGCATTGGAATAGTAGCAGGACTTACTGATAAAGGAGACTCCTCAAAGGGAAAAGAAATTTTAAATCAAGCTTTAAAAGAAATTGGCATAAATGAAATAGATCTAACAAAAATAGAAAGTAAAAATATCGCACTAGTAAGTGCAACAATCAAAATCAATGGGAATATGATTAAAGGCACAAATCAGAACGTTTACATAGCATCCATGCTAGATTCAAAAGACCTAACAAACGGCATACTTTTAAAAACAGAATTAAGAAATAAAGAAGGAAAAGTAATAGCAACTGCATCCGGACCAATATCAACTAACTCAAAATCAAAAGGTACAGGATATATATTAAATGGAGCAACAATACATGAGAATAAAGACTATACAAATTACAACATAATTCTAAAAAAGGAAGATCATACTTTAGCAGATTCAATAAGCAAAAAACTAACAAGCAAAAAGATAAAAAATAGTATAAAATCAGGAAAAATCATAGAAATTGAAATTAAAGAAACTGAATTACTAAGTGAAATTGAAAAAATAGAAATAGAAACCATGCCCAAGGTCCTAATAAGCGAGAAAAACAAACTAATTATAGCAAGCAAAAACGCAGAAATAGGACCACTTATACTTGCAATTGAAAGATATGAAAAAAATTCATTTAGCAATAAAAAAAACGAAAAAGTAAAAATAGAAATAGAAAAGATGAAAATAAGTGAATTCATATTAAAAAATTCAGATTCACTTAGCAATGAAGAGCTAATAAAAATAATTAAGGCATCTAAAAAAATTAATAAATTAAATGGGGAACTAATTTTGGAGGAATAAATATGATAAACAAAATTAACCTACAAATCTTAGAAACAAAAAATCAAATAAAACAAATAAAAAATTTAAAAACCAAAGTACAAGAAAAAACAAATCAACACAAAAACAACCTTAAAATTTATACAGCTGCATTAGAATTCGAGACAATATTTATAGAGCAAATGCTTAAGAGCATAAAAAATTCTTTAAAAAAAGAAAATAATCTAATTAATGGTGGACAAACAGAGGAAATTTTTGAAGATATGCTCTATTCAGAAAGAGCAAAACAAATAGCAAAATCTAAAAGTTTCAGGCTTGCTGATTTAATCAGCAATCAAATAGCAGAAGTAGACAATTCTAGAAAATAATTTATATTCAATTAAAACATCAATTATTTTCTAAATTGGCATGATTTTTGCAGCACATCAAAGGGAGAAGGATGTTAATAGACAAATTTAAAAGATGGGAGAAGTATTGTGAATATATTTAGTAATGAAGATTTAAACATATACCTAAAATCCGTAAGAGAACACAGATTGATAACTCACGAAGAAGAAATTGAGCTTGCAAAACAAATAAAACGAGGAGATATGAAAGCAAAAAACAAAATGATAAATGCCAATTTACGTCTTGTATTAAAAATAATTAAAAGATATGCTGGAAAAGGATTAAAAGTTGAAGACTTAATACAAGAAGGAAATTTAGGTCTAATTAGAGCTGCTGAAAAGTACGACCCAAGCAAAAATACTAAATTTTCAACCTACGCTTCATTTTGGATTAAGCAATCGCTTCAAAGAGCATTGAATACTAAAACAAGGCTAGTAAAGGTTCCTTACAGAAAAGAAAATTTAATACTTCAAATAAATAAATATCTCATGGAAGAAGAAAAATCACCTAAAAAAGAAGACATAATGGAAAAATTTAACTTAACAACTTCTCAATACATAAAAATCATTCCTTATCTAGAAAAAGAATATTCCCTTGATAAAAAGATCGAAGGCTCAGAGAATTCAACGCTCTTAAATCTTTACGAAGATAATTCTTTTAATCCAGAAAGTACTCTTGAGCAAAATTCAACACTCAAACATCTCAATCACATACTAGAGACAAAACTAAACGATAAAGAAAGATACATTATAAAAAAGAGATACAATTTAGATAATAACGATAAAAAAAGCACTTTAAAAGACATTTCTAGCGAGCTGGGAATCTCTTCAGAAACCGTAAGACAAATTGAAAAACGAGTACTTAAAAAACTCAGGGAAGAACTTTATCAATAATCATTGACTTAATGTCAGATTTTGATATAATAAAATCCATTGTGCATGAACATTCATAATGTCCCTATTTTTTTAAAACAACACAAATCAAAAATTATAATATTATTAATTCTTGTTACATCTTTTGTGTCAATAATTGTGATGTTCTTTAGTCTTGCATATATAAAAGCAAATTCAAAAAATTTCAATCTCAATTTTAAAGATAAATTAGCAAAAATTAAAAAAGAAAATTTAATAAAGTCAAAAAAAAAAGTAAAACCTAACAACTTAAAACCTGAATTTTATCTCATAATTGATGATGTTGGGTATGACGAATTTATGCTAGACGAATTCATAAAAATTGACTTAAAAATCAACTTTTCAATTATCCCCTTTCTACCAAAATCAATGAATTTTTACAATAAACTAATAAGAAAAAATAAAATCATAATGATTCATTTTCCAATGCAATCAAAACACAACAATGAAATAGAAAAATTTCACATAAATATCAATGACAATAAATTTGCAATACAAACCAAAATTGAAAAAACATTTAAAGAATATCCTAATGCAAAGATAATGAATAATCATATGGGAAGTCTTATTACCTCAAACGAAAACATAATGCAAATTATTCTAATCAAACTTAAAGAAGCAAACAGATACTTTTTTGACAGCTTAACTACTCAAAAAAGTATATCTGAAAAAATCGGAAAAAGTATTGGAATTACAGTAGAACAAAGAGACATATTTCTTGATAACAAGGACAATGAAAAAGCTGTTATTAAAGCACTTGAACAAGCAAAACAAATAGCAAGAGAAAAAGGAATTGTCAAAGTAATAGGACACATTTGGTCAAAAAATACTCTTAAAATATTAAAACAAGAAACAGAAAGATTAAATCAAGAATTCGAATTTAAAAATTTAATCCACCTTTATAAAAGAGAGGCAAATAATGAGAGTACTTGGAATAGAGAGTTCATGTGATGACTGCTGCGCAGCTATAGTAGAAGATGGTACCAAGATTTTAAGCAATATTAAACTTAGTCAAAAAGAGCACAAAAAATATTATGGCATAGTGCCAGAGATTGCCTCAAGACTACACACGGAATTTATCATGTCTGTATGTAAAAAGGCAATAACAAATGCCCAAATACACACATCAGAAATTGATTTAATAGCAGTAACATCTAAACCAGGTCTTATTGGCTCCTTAATTGTTGGAATAAACTTCGCTAAAGGACTATCAATTGCCCTTAAAAAACCACTAATTTGCATTGACCATATTCTAGGCCATCTTTATGCTCCTTTAATGACCATAAAAATAGAATATCCATTTTTATCTTTAATATTAAGTGGAGGACACACAATACTTGCCAAACAAAACGACTTCGATGACATTGAAATACTTGGACGCTCCCTTGATGATGCTTGTGGAGAAGCATTTGACAAAGTAGCAAAACACTATAAAATGGGCTTCCCTGGTGGACCAAACATAGAAAAATTAGCCAGAAACGGCAATCAATATGCATTTAATTTTCCAATTACAATTTTTGACAGAAAAGAAAATCGATATAATTTTTCATATTCAGGGCTTAAAACAGCCTGCATACATCAACTTGAAAACTTTAAAAATCAAAATGAAAACATAACAAAAAATAATATTGCTGCAAGCTTCCAAAGAGCAGCCTTTGAAAACTTGATTATTCCAATCAAAAGAGCAATAAAAGATACCAACATAAAAAAATTAATAATATCTGGGGGAGTTGCAAGCAATCTTTATTTAAGAGAAAAGATAAAAAATCTTGAAATAGAAACATATTATCCCCCTATTAACCTTTGCACTGATAATGGGGCAATGATTGCAGGACTTGGATATCTTATGTATTTAAAACACGGGGCAAGTCCAATTGAAACCGATGTAAATTCAAGAATAAAAAACTATAAATGTACAAAAGGAGAACAATTGTGAAAAGAGTATTAGCCATGCATGATATTTCAACTATAGGACGAGCATCACTTACAATGTGCATACCAGTCATATCCTCATTTAATATGCAAGTTTGTCCACTTGTAACTGCCGTTCTTTCAGCAACAACAAACTACGAAGGGTTTGAAATAATAGATTTAACAAATAAATTAGAAAACTTTATTTCATCTTGGAAAAATCAAAATGAAAATTTTGATATATTCTATAGTGGATTCCTTGGAAGCAATAAGCAACAAAAAATAATAGAAAATATGTTTAAGCTAATAAAGTTTGAAAAAATAATAATTGATCCTGTGTTTGCAGATAATGGTATACTCTACCCCATTTTTAATCAAAAAATAGTGAATGGATTTAGAAACCTAATAAAACATGCAAACATCATAACACCTAACATCACAGAGCTGAAAATGCTAGCCAAAACTGAAGAGATAAAAAATAAAGATGAAATGATAAAAGCAATATCAAGCCTTGAAATAAAGGGGATAACCGTAGTTACAAGTGTAGAAAATAAAAATCTTATAGGAACTGTTGCTTATAACACAAAAACAAAAGAATATTCAGAGACTTTTCTAGAAAAATTAGAACAAAACTTTGGTGGAACAGGAGACTTATTTGCTAGCCTATTAATAGGATACCTAGAGAAACTGGAAATAGAGCATGCTTTAGAAAAAGCAACCAAAGTAATTCATTCAATAATAAAATATTCTATTGAAAATAATACTCCCACAAAAGGGGGTATTCAAATTGAGAAATTTTTAAAAAATATTTTTTAACCTATTGCAATATACTACTATCTTACTCTCAGTTAAATAGTAATTTCAAATAAAAACATAATTTAATCTAAATGCACCATTATAGTTTTTATAAAATCAAATAAAATTTAAAAAAATACTTTCTACTTAAAAAATAAAAATGTAAAATATTTGCATTAAGATATATTGTTAAACTAAAATGTAAGGATAGATCAATTTACTATATACAAATTTAAGCAATATATGAAAGAAGCATATGAAAACTAAGAGAATAATATTTTTTACAGGAGGAGGCACAGGAGGACATATATTTCCAGGAATAGCAATAATTTCAAAACTTAGAGAAGTTGCCCCAAATATCGAATTCTTCTGGCTAGGACAAAAAGGATCAATGGAAGAGAAGCTCATAAAAGAACACGCACACATTAAATTTATTACAATTCCATCAGGCAAATTTAGAAGATATTTTTCCCTAAAAAACTTCACGGACTTTTTCAAAGTCATGTTTGGAATAATTAAAAGCTTTTTCATACTAAAAAAATACAAGCCTCAAATTATATACGCAACTGGCGGCTTTGTATCAAGTCCCCCAATTATTGCAGCAAGTTTACTTAAGATCAGAAAAATAACTCACGAAATGGATCTTGATCCTGGGCTTGCAACAAAAATCAACTCAAAATTTGCAAACAAAATACATATCAGCTTTAAAGAAAGCACAAAATATTTTAATAACAAAAATGTCTTATACACAGGCTCACCGATAAGAAAAGAATTTTCAAATCCAAATCCAAATATCGTGAAAAGCTTAACTCAGAATACAGAAAAGCCGATCATAAGCGTACTTGGAGGCTCTCTAGGAGCAGACATCTTAAATAAATTAACTGCCAATATAAAAAATCAAATTGATGCGTATTTTATCCATCAATGCGGAAAAAATCTAGATGAAATTAGAGAAAAGAATTATTTAAGAAAACAATTTTTTAATGCAGAAGAAATGGCAAGTATAGTAAAGTTTTCAAGCATGATAATAAGCAGAGCAGGAGCAGGGGCTATTAAGGAATTTGCAAATGCTGGTGCATGTGTAATATTTATCCCATTTGTAAAAGGTTCAAGAGGAGATCAGCTTAGAAATGCAAAACTATTAGAAAAACAAAATGCATGTTTAAAAATAGATGAAGAAAACTTAAGTGAAAGCAAAATAATAAATGCAATCAAAAAAATCCTAAAAAACAAAGAAAAAGCAAATATACTAAGAAATAACATAAAAAAATTTCACAATCAAGATTCATTACATCTAATAGCCAATCTATTATTAAAAGAATTTGAGGAAATAAATGCTAATTAACAATCCTTTCAAAATAACTGGTATAGTTGATATACTAATAATAATAATTTTCACATCAATGGGATTGAGGGGGTTCTTAAGAGGGTTTGTAAAAGAAATAGCTGGATTTGTTGAGATTTTTAGTTTAATATTCTTACTTTACAATAAAACCAATGATTTTAAAATATTAATATCCCCCATTCTTGATTTATCATATATCCAAGCATTGCTAGTATTTTTTTTAGTAATACACATAGCATTCTTAATCTTACAAGCACTAATCGAATCAATAATAAGTCATCTCAAATTATTATTTTTTAACAGGCTCCTTGGCCTAATGCTAGGTTTATTCGAAGCTTTTGGCATAATTGCAATTGTAGTATATATAATCCATTCACAACAAATCTTTAACCCCGACTATTTTCTAGCAGGAAGCAAATTTCTTGAATATCTAAATCCTGGAATAAACTATTTTTTTAAAATACCCAAAACACAGTAAAGAGAATCAAAAAAATGGAAACACTACCTAAAATAGCCCAAGAAATAATTAATGAATACAAAAAAAACAGTCTGCCAAATGCAATACTTCTTTGGGGAGAAAGATTTTCTTCAAAAAAGACAACTGCAATTGCACTTGCAAAAAAAATTTTAAATACAAAAAATCTAACAACTCCAAATATAATAATTTTCTCAAGTCTTAACACAATCGAAGCAAAAGCATATCTTCACGTAAATTCAAATGAAACCACAAATAAATATCTAGAATATGTTAAAAACATCATATTTACTAAGTACAATTTCAGCAGTGATAAAAATTTAAAAAAAATTGAAGCAAATATAAATTTCATTAATGAAATTTATTATAAGCACAAATATAATGAGGCAACTAAAAAAGAACTTATAAAAAAAATTGAAGAAATAATTAAAGATATAAATTTTAGTATTACCATTAATGATATTAGAAAGATTAAATCCTGGGCATTATCAGAAAAAAATAAGACAAAGATAATTTACATCAATGAAATTGAAAACTTACACTTTAATGTTTACAATGCACTACTAAAAATATTAGAAGAGCCACCTTTAAATATTTATTTTATATTAGCTACAAGAAATAAAAATAAGATTCCAAAAACAATACTCTCAAGACTAAGAATCTACAAATGTAACAAAGAAAGCAGAGACTTCGAGATCAAAAAATTCAAAGCAATCTTTAATCAAAATGAAGAACTGACAACAGAAGAATATTTTAACTTATTTTACAGTGAAGAACACACAAAATTAAAAGAAGAAGTCAAAAGAATGTTAAATGTAATAAAAGAAAAACAGAGCATATTTAACCTTGACACATTTAATCTCCTAAAAGATGAAAATATATTCAACTTATTCTTACAAGAGCTCACAAATCAACTTAGAGATGAATTTTTAAACCAAAATTTAGACATTAGCACATACTTAAAAAAATTAGGCTATCTAAAAAACATCTTAAAACACCGTCCATACAACCAAAACAAAAAATTAATAATTGAAAATTTAATGCTAAACTATGAGGATTAATGAGCAAATTCTTAAAAAAAACCCTATCTAAATTAAATAAATTATCAAGCGATCAAAAACTTAAATTTATTCAAGATATCTATAAAAAAATAGAAATATATGACGGAATATTTGCATCTATTAATGAAGGAATTTTAGTAATTGATAAGCTTAATAATATAATCTACCTAAACAAAATGCTATTTCAAATTCTAGCTATAAGTCCTAAATACAAATTAGAAACACTTAAAGATATTCAAATTCCAACTCTAACAAATCTAATAGAAGAACTAGCAACAAATGAAGATAAAATAATAGGATTTGAAGTTCAAGTTTCAACAAACATATACATTAAAATATCATTTATGCCATATGTCAAAGACCAAAAGCTTGAAGGAAATATTATTTTAATTGAGGATATCAAAGAAAAAAAACATAAAGAAGAACTTTTCAGAAGAGCTGAGGCTCTAGCCGCTTTCACAAGACATGCAAGAAACATTGCACATGAGATTAAAAACCCATTAGGAGCAATTGATATAAATTTACAACTATTAAAAAAAGAAATAGACAGACAAAATATCAAAAGTACAAAAGCAAATAATTATTTCGAAATAATAAAAGAAGAAATAAATAGAATGGATAAAACCGTAACAGATTTTTTATTGACAGTTAGACCAATAAAAATAATGCCAGAAAAGAGAGATATTATCGAGATTATAAAAAGTGTTTATAATCTATTGAATCCAGAATTAAAAAATAAAGAGATTAAATTTTTATTCAATCTAAAAAAAGTAAGTCCAGTATTAATCGATGAAAAACTCATCAGGCAAGTAATCATTAATATAGTAAAAAATGCAGAAGAAGCACTACTTGAATCAAATAAGAAAGCAAAAAAAATAGAAATTTCCATCCAAGAAAGCGAAAATAAAGTATATATCAATATTAAAGATAATGGAAATGGAATAAAGAATGAAACAAAAGATGATATATTCAAGCCTCAATTCAGCACAAAAGAACGTGGAAGTGGCATAGGACTTACTATCTCTTATAAAATAGTCAAAGAACATGGGGGTGAAATTTTTATGGAAAGTAAAGAAATGAAAGGAACGTCTTTTACAATTACACTTCCAAAATTAAACACAGGCAAAATTTTAATTGAAGGATGTTTAGAAAATGAGTAAACTACTGGTAGCAGATGATGAAAAAAATATAAGAGAAGGAATAGCAACTTACCTTGAAGAGGAAGGTTACTTTGTGTTTACTGCTAATGACGGTGAAGAGGCTCTTGAAACAATTGAAAATGAAAAAATTGACGCCATAATATCTGATCTTAGAATGCCTCAAATATCAGGAGAAGAACTATTAAGAATAGTAAAAGATAAAAAACCAAATATACCTTTTATTATTCTTACAGCTCATGGAACTGTTGATTCCGCCGTTGATGCCATGAGGGAAGGGGCTTATGATTTTCTAACAAAACCTGTTGACCTTGAAAGATTATTACTAATAATAAAGAGAGCCTTAAATGGTCAAAATGATAAAAGACACGAAAGCATAGCCCAAGAAAATGTCATAATCCGAAAAGATTTAAACTATTATGAACAAATACTTGGGAAATCGTTTATAATGCAAAAAATATTAGAACTTGTAAAAAAAATTGCAAAATCAAAAGCTTCTGTATTAATAACTGGAGAGAGTGGAGTAGGCAAAGAAGTAATAGCAGACGCCATTTTTGGCCTATCAAATAGAAATGATAAACCTTTTATTAAAGTCAACTGTGCTGCACTCTCTGAAAGCATACTTGAAAGCGAACTCTTTGGACATGAAAAAGGAGCATTCACAGGTGCAATATCTCAAAAAAAAGGCAGATTTGAATTAGCAGACAAAGGAACAATATTTTTAGATGAAATAGTCGAAATATCACCTGAAGTTCAAGTAAAACTACTAAGAGTACTTCAAAATAAGGCATTCGAACGAGTAGGCGGAGAAACTACTATGCAAGTTGACATTAGACTATTAACAGCCACAAATAAAAATGTTGAAGAAGAGATTAAAAAAGGAAGGTTTAGAGAAGACTTATTTTATAGGCTTAATATAATAAATATCAATATCCCACCCTTAAGAGAGAGAAAAGATGACATACCAGATCTAATAAAAATACTGATTAAAGGTGTTGCAAGTGAAAACAATAGAGAAGAAAAAATTCTTTCTAATGATGCCCTAAAAGCTCTTTATGCATATGATTGGCCAGGAAATATTAGAGAACTAAAAAATGTACTCGAGAGTGCCTTAATATTATCTAAGGGAAAGCAAATTATAAAAGACGATCTACCTCCAAAAATTAGAAATAATACAAATCAAATAGTCAAAATAACATTACCCATAGGTATAAGTTTAAAAGAAGCAGAAAGAGAAATCATTAAGCAAACACTCTTATATTCTAAGAATAATAAAAGCAAGTGTGCCGAAATCCTTAAAATAGGAAGAAAAACTCTACACAATAAAATAATAGAATATGATACAGACTAAATAAGATAATTATTAGAAAATATACAGTATAAAATAATAAACTAATTATTTTATACTGTATATTTTTTATACTAGAAATGTCAAATTTCAACATAAATAGATCAAAATAAAACAATTTTAAGTAATAATTTTAATAAAAGTGTGGCAAAAAATCATACTATCATGCATATTCCATTTAAATTATTAAATCAGAATAAATATAATTTAATATCAGACCTAACCTATTATCCAATAAAGACAAATACCTACTTTAAAATCTTAATAGGATTAACAGGTAAATTTTTTTTTAATATTTCAAAATGCAAATGAGGACCTGTTGAACGACCAGTTTGACCTACTCTACCAATAATATCACCTGTTCTCAGAATATCCCCCTTTTTCACAATACAAGAATTAAGATGCCCGTAAAGAGATTTAATGCCATTTTTATGTTCAATCAAAACAAAATTGCCATAAATATCATTATAGCCAACCTCAATTACAACACCATAAGACGTACAAAAGACCAAGGAATTAATTGACGCTGAAAGATCAATGCCTGTATGAAAACTTCCCATACCAGTAAAAGGATCTGCTCTAAATCCAAAATCAGAACTAATAATAAATTTTTTTAAAGGAAAAATAAAATCAGCATTTAAAAAGAAAAGTATTTCTGTACTTGATAAAAAGCTTAATTTTGGTTGCTTAATAGAATCAAAAAAATAAAATTCATAAACCCTATTATCTCTTTTAACCTTTATCTTTTCTGCTTTTGTTAAATCTCTTGTTGCCAAGAGTAAACTATTAAATCTATGTTCTTTGCTATTAAGAATGAAGAGACCTTTTTTACTAGGAATTAAGATTTCATTTCCTGCTTTTAAAAAAGGAGAATTTAGTAAATTAATTGTCGAAATACTAGTCTGCCAACCATTTACCTTATTTGCAATCTTAAAAAAAGTATCACTTTCTCTAACTCTGTATAAATAAATAAATAAAGGAACACTTTCTTTTCTATTATATTTAGCAATTTTTCTTCTAAGATCAGAAAAAATCGGATCTTTATTTGAAAAATTTTTTATCTCAGGATAAGAATAGACATAATCAAGCTGTATAAACAAGAATCCAAATCCCAATAAAAGAGCAAATTTACTCATAGGTAAACTCCAATTAATATATGGGTTAATATAATAAAAATTTTAAAAAAAAAAGAAATAATAAACAAACTTGTAAATAAATAAAAACTATATTAAACTAGTCTTAATTATGGAATTAAATGAATATCAAGTAAAAGCCAAGCAAACTGCTAAATATAAAAATAAAAAGGAAGAGCTAATTTTAACAACTCTTGGACTTGCTGGAGAGACAGGCGAAGTTATAGAGAAAATAAAAAAATTAGGTCGTGATAAGGAATATGTACTTGATCAAGAATATTTATTGTCAATTAAGAAAGAACTTGGTGATGTACTATGGTATATCTCAAATTTAAGTAATAATCTTGGAATAACACTTGAAGATGTTGCTATCACAAATCTAGAAAAATTAAAAAAAAGACATGAAAATGGCACAATTAATGGCGAAGGCGACGAAAGATAAAGACACTAAAGCTAAAACAAAAATATAAAAAATAATGTTTATCAATTATTTCAAAGGTCTATTAATTGGTAGTGCAAATATAATACCCGGGGTCTCAGGTGGAACATTAGCTTTAATGCTAGGAATCTACCACAAAATAGTATATTCATCCGCAAATCTAATAAGACTGAAAAAGGTAAAAGAAAACATGATTTTTCTTACAATGCTATCACTTGGTATATTAACTTCAATAACAATACTTGCAAAAATATTAAAAAGCTATATTTTAGACGGCTCAACAAGGGAAACATATTTAAATATGCTTTTTATAGGACTAACCACAGGGATCATTTTTAAATTAAAACAAGAAATTAAAACAAGAAATAATAATAGTAAAAAAATTACAAAATATTTCTTATTTCTAATTGGATTTTTCACAACACTATCTCTTTTAATATTAAGAACTTACAATATATCATTAGACATATCAGAATATCAAAATAAAAAATTAATTAAATACCACATAGTAATTGCTACTTCAGGAATAATAGGTGGCTGTACAATGATTTTACCAGGCATCTCAGGTTCACTTATACTGTTAAGTCTTGGAACTTACAAAGAAATTGTCAATATCATTTCACAACTTAAAATAATACCATGCACAATATTTGGCATATCTACAATAATAGGAACAGGAATTACAATACTAATAATTGAAAAAACAATAAACAAACATTTTGCTAAATTTCTTTATTTATCTATGGGCCTAATCTTAGGCTCAATTCTACAAATGCTATTCACCATAACAAAACTTAATGTAAAACCCACCCTAACACTTAACATATCCTCAGGCATTTTATTTATTACAGGAATCTACATAAACAGAACCATTGAGAGTACAAAAAAGTAATTTGAAACTTTAAATACCGAAAACCGGACTTGAACCGGTACGGAGATACCTCCTCAGGATTTTAAGTCCTGTGTGTCTACCATTTCCACCATTTCGGCATTGCTAGTAATAATATAACAATGAAATGATGATGTCAAGAACTAAATATTTATAAAATTCATTTAATCAAAATACTTTTCGGAAAACTATCTATATAAAAATTATTATGCAAATAACTTAAAATAACATAAACTAAAGAATGAAGAGATATTTGAGCTGAAAATTTAGAATAAACTCTATTATCAATGGTATTAATTATATGTATAGGATTAATTGAGTCATAAATTAAACTAAAAAACCCATTCTTAATTAATATGTCTAATATACTAAGCTCATACTTACCCAAAATAAAAAGCAGATTATCATATCTATAACTTAAATATGTTACCTGCTCATCAATAATGGAAACATCTAAATCATCAGCTATTGCCTCATCAAAATTAAAAATCACAATCGCATACTGATAATCTTTAAATATAAAATCAATAAGCACTCCTAATCTATACTGATAAAACCCTTTGACAAAATCTAAAACTTGAATCTTAATATCCTTTTTAGCAAGAATACCAATAGAAGATCTGTTATTTTGCCTAATAAAATAGACATTTTCAAAACTTCCAAACGAAACCTTATTATTAATCAGATCCAACTCTTCCTTATTACTCAGATTCTTAATAATGACTAAATCAAAATCCGGCAAAATCATGTTATAAGCAACATCCACTAATGAATTCAGAGAAACAGAATTAATAATACCAAATTCCAAAATGCTAAAATCACTCTTCACAGAGCTACAAGAGAAAACTAAAAAACTAAGAAATAAATTTTTCAAGTTCAAGTCGAGTTGTAATAATATTAAAGACAAGACCATATTTCATTGCAGATTCACTATCTAACCAAAAATCCCTATCGGTATCCTTTTCAACTTTATCAAGTTTCTGTCCCGTCTCCTTTGAAATAATAAGATTAAGTTCACTCTTAATCTTATTAAGTTCATTTGTATAAATTTCAATATCTGTAGCAACTCCTTTAAAGCCACTTAAAGGTTGATGCAATAAATATCTAGCATAAGGCAAAGAAAACCTACTCTTTGAATCCGCCCCCAAAAAAATCAAAGCACCAGCACTTGCCACAAGCCCAACTCCAATTGTAAAAACCTTAGTTTTCACAAAACGTATCATATTAAAAATTGCAAACCCAGCATCAATATCACCGCCTTCTGAATCAATGTAAACAAATATCGGTTTATCACTATCTGATGCTTCTAAAAATAATATTTTTTCTTGAAACAACCTAGAAGTATCTTTATTAATCTCTCCAGTAATCACTATTGATCTGCTCTTTAATATAACCTCTAGTAATTGCTGATGTATTCCTGTTTGCACATTAATGTCTTTAAAATCCATAAACTTACCTTTTCAATAAATATGATGTGATACCTATTATAATTAAAAACAAAAGGTTTTTAAATCTCCAAAACACTAAAGAATTATTAAAAACCCATGCTATTATAGCTAAAAAAACAAAATATAAAAAATATAAATAAAGCTTTTAAGCAAGCATAACTTCATAAGTTTCGCACACAACCCAAATAAAAATGAGAAAATAAAACTAAAAAATTCTGGAACTCACATAAAATCACTTAAATATGGGTTTTGAAAAAACAAATTATCAAGAAAAAATAATGGCATTAATTTTCAAAAGACTCTATATCATTAAAATATTGAAATTTTTTATAACCTATATATGTTATTAATCGACAGTTTTTATATCAAAATTTGTAATAGGTCAAACTTGAGACAAAGTAATAATAGGTAGATTGAATAAAAAAGAAAGAACAAATGAGAAGGATATTAAGTATTACATTAATAATGATTTTATTCATAAGCTGTAATAATGATGCAATTATCGGTTTATCAAGTTCTTATTTTGATGAAATAAAGGCTAATAATTCTCGTAATCAAGCTTATCAGGATTGGAAAAATCTTATGAAGATATGAGAGAAGCTGAGAAGACTCTAAAAATTACTTTGGATAAAGCTCAGAAAGATTATCATAACATAATTACCGCCATTACAAATCTAATCCCCAATATTGACATCATATAAAACTTCATTTCATGATAAAAATCGTAAAAATACTTTTAGATAACTTAGAGAATATCATTACTTTAATCTTAAAATTATAAAGAAAACAAAGTTTAAAAAAAGGAATATTTATGGAATACGAATTTGCTGTCATTGGCGGAGGCATTGCTGGGAGTACCTTAACTTACGAAATACTACAAAGAAAAAAAAGTGTCATTCTTTTTGATAATGGAGATAAAAAGGCAACAACCACATCAGGGGGTCTTATTAACCCTATTATGGGAAGAAAAATGAATATTGCTTGGAGAGAACCTGAAATTTTCACATTTGCAATACAATATTATAAAGAAATGGAGCAAAACATTAATTGTAATTTCTTAAAAGAAAATCTCATTTTTAGACCGTTTACTACAAAAAAACAAAAAGAAGAACTGATTTTAAAAATAAAAAATGATGAAAATATAAGAGACTTTATCGTAGAAATAAAGAATGAGAAAGTATATGATTTCTCTAATGACAACGATGGAGGCGTACTAATAAAGGGAGCAATACTGAACACAAATTTATATATACAAAGTCTTAAACAATACTTTATAAAACACAATGCATATATAGAAGCAGAAATCAATGAAGATCAAATAAAAACAAATAACAAATTTTTTACAATAAATAAAATCAAATTTAAAAAATTAATATTTACAAGAGGATATAAAGAACAAATAAGAGGAACTTTTTCATACCTTCCATTCAGACTAGCAAAAGGAGAAATTCTCATAATAGAAATTAAAGGATTGCGTCTTAAAGAAATTTACAATAGACATGTATCATTAATACCTTTGCAAGACAATAAATTCTATCTTGGTGGAACTTATGAATGGGAAAATTTAAACATAAAAACAAATGAATGGGCAAAAAAAGAACTGCTAGACAAGCTTAAAAAAATTACAAATCTCAATTGTAAAGTAATACAACATAAAGCTCACATAAGACCCTCTACAATTGACCGAGAACCCTTTATTGGCGAACATCCAAAACACAAAAATAAATTTATATTAAACGGATTTGGAACAAGAGGAATATCAATGGCAGCATATTTATCTAAAGTAATTCTAGATTATATTGATACAAAATCAAATCTTCCAACTTATTATGATATCAAAAGACATGAAAATTTATATAACTCCATAAGATAGATAAAAAATACCCTCTATATCCATATAATGAGAATTCCTCAAAACTTTATTCGAATAAATAATTTGTATTTGAAATATTTCTAAATTCAAAAAAAAATAATATAATATCCCAGTGTACGAAAAACTAAAATCTAAAAATCAAAAAAATGTTTACCTATCTTTTATTACAATAAGCACGCTGTATAAAACATCAAGGAGTATTCACTATTAAATTAAAAAATAGCTTAAAGAAGATTCAAGACACCAATTCAGATTCCATGATTATTTTCAAAATTAACTTTGAAACATATCTTCAAACATTGATAAAAAAAAAGAATTGGGAGATTGTTTTTGGATTTTAATATTAATATTCTCGGTACAGGAGGTACAAGACCTCTACATAACAGGTATTTAACTTCTATTTTAATAGAATATCATGGTGAAAATTTCCTCTTTGACTGCGGAGAAGCTACCCAAATGTCTCTTAGGAAACAAAAAATATCATGGCAAAAAATCAAAGTTATTTGCATCACACATTTACATGCTGATCACATAACAGGACTACTTGGAATAGTAATGCTTATGGCACAAAGTGGAGATACAAGAAAAGAGCCTTTAACCATAATTGGACCTATTGGAATCAAAAAATATTTAGAAACAAATATCAAACTTTTACGAGTGCATAAAAATTATGCCATAATATACAAAGAAATAATAATCAATAAAACAAAAACTATTTTATACGAAGATAAAAAAAAAAGAATTGAATACATAAAACTCAAACATTCAATAGACTGTGTTGGATATTTATTTATAGAAAAAGATAAACCTGGAAAATTTGATAACCAAAAGGCCGAAAATCTAAATATACCAAAAGGACCTATTAGAAAAAAATTACAGGACGGATGCGAAGTAACACTTAATGGAAAAAAAATATTACCTTCTGAAATATTAGGCAAATCTCAAAAAGGACTAAAATTTGCATATATAACAGATACGGCTTACTTTGAAGAATTATGTAAGCAAATCAAAAACTTTAATCTAGTAATCATTGAGAGTACATTCAAAAATGACTTAAAAGAGGAGGCCAAAAAAAAATTACATTTAACATCAAAATCAGTAGCACAAATTGCAAAAAAAGCAAAGGTGCATCAAACAGGTCTGATCCATTTTAGTGAAAGATATATACTAAATAAAGATTTATGCGAATTACTAGATGAAGCAAAACAAGAGTATCCAAATGGAGAAATATTTTTAACAAAAGATGGAATGAGACTTAAAGCAGATAAAGATAAATTTATTATAAAATATTAGTATCTAAGGAGATAATACATGATAAATGTAAAAAATGTCACTAAAACATATGGGTCATTTACAGCTCTCTTCAATGTTAGCTTTAAAGTTGATAAAGGAGAGGTAGTTGGAATACTCGGCCCAAATGGAGCAGGAAAATCGACATTAATAAAAATTCTAACATCATTTCATTATCCTAACAAAGGCAATGTAAAAATCTTTGGAAAAGATATCACAGAAAAGTCAAAAGAAATATTGCAAAATATAGGATACATACCTGAAAAACTAGCTCTTTATCCAGAACTATCTGTTAAGGAGTACTTAAACTTCATATCAAAAATTAAAGGAATTAAAAATCCAAAAAAAGAAATAGATAAGGCTATTGGTATCTTCAAGCTTGAGAATGTCAAAAATAAACTAATATCTGAATTATCAAAAGGGTTTAAGCAAAGAGTAGGAATAGCTGGTGCTTTAATCAATAATCCCAAACTTGTAATACTTGATGAACCCACAAATGGACTTGATCCAAACCAAATTATAGAATTTAAAGAATTCTTAAGAGAACTCGCAAAAACTAGCACAATACTATTTTCCTCTCATATTTTAAGCGAAGTCGAGTCAATTTGTAAGAGAATAATTATCATCAATAATGGAGAGATTATTGCTGATGATACCAAAGAAAATATAGCGAAAAACAGAATTCAAGAAACTGAAATAGATCTAATTATTTACAAAGATTCTGAAATAACAAAAGAACATTTCAGTAAAAATAATATATTTACATTAATTAAAATAGAAGAATATGAAAAAGAAATAAACATTTCATTAAGACTTGCACCTGATAAAACTGAGAAAGAACTTTTTAAGTATGTTGTAAGCCAAGGAATGATACTAAAATCAATGATACCAAAATATGAAAATTTAGAAAAAATATTTAGCAAACTAACAAAGGAGAGAAAACAATGAAAATAGACTTAAGACAATCCCTAATTTTGTCAAAAAAAGAGTTAAAAGTTTTATTTGGTACATTAACCGCATATGTTGTAATGTTATTTTTCCTAATATTTGTAAATTTCTCTTTTATTTTTTTATCAGGATTTTTTATTAAAGATAATGCTTCATTAATGTCTTACTTCTCATCAATGCCAATTATTTTAATGTTAGTGCTCCCTGCCCTTAGTATGGGGATATTCTCAGAAGAATATAAAACAGGAAGCATTGAATTACTTTATGCACTACCAATAAGCCCACAAGAGATAGTACTTGGAAAATTTATTACACTTAAGATATTTACATTAATACTTTTCGCACTCACGCTACCACTGACAATAATGACAATTTTCATGGGTGAATTTGACCTTGGAATAATATTCCTTCAATATCTAGGAATAATTCTTTACTCCTTATCAGTACTCAGCATAGGAATATTCATATCATCTATTACTAAAAGTCAAATAGTATCTTATATACTAAGTGTATTCATTTTAATAGTAATATTATTTTCAGGAAAGTTAGTAATGATATTTGGGAAGGACAACTTATTGGGAAAAATACTCAACTTTATCTCAATTAATAATCACTTTAGTTACTTTAACATGGGAATACTAAACTTATCAGACCTTATCTACTTCATTACACTTTCAATTACATTCCTGACGTTAAGTTCATATATCATAAGACTAAAAAAATGGAGATAATTACTTTATGAAAAACAAATACAAAGAAATTCTAAATTTAACATTAAATCTTATAATAATATTTCTGGTTTTTTGCAATATATCTATTTTAATTTTTAAAATAGACTTCACTAAAAACAAAGCCTTTACAATTTCTAAAGTTACAAAAGATTTGTTTACAAATGCAAATGAAAAAATATATATTACTTATTATAACTCTGCAAGCCTTGGCAATTATTTTGCATTTCCAGAACAAATAAAAAATTTTTTAACAAGCCTTGCCGACTCTTCAAGTGGGAAAGTAATTTATAAAGAAATAGATGCTGATAAATTAACCACTCCTTTAGAGCAAATTGGAATTCCATCCCAACAAATTGATCTAAGAGAGATTAATCAGCTCTCAATACTCAAAATATACTCAGGAATTGAAATAATTTATGAAGGCAAACGCGAAGTACTTCCTATAGTAACAGAAATTAGCAACTTAGAATATGACCTTGCAAGCAGCTTGGATAAATTAATAAATAATACAAAAAAAGTATTAGGACTTGTCTTTGGGGATGCCAAATTAAAAGAAATACATAAAAATTTCATAACAATAATGCAGAAAGGATTCAAAACCGAAGTTAAAGAAATAAATCTTAGCAATGAAACACTACAAGATATAAACGGATTATTTATAATTGGTTCTAAAGAAATAAACGAGGAAAACTTGAAAAAAATTGACGAGTTCATTGTTAATAACGGAAAAATATTATTTGCAACAAGTAAAATCGATTATAATCCCCAAAGTCCATATACAACAACTTTAATTAAATCGGCACTCTTTAATCTAATTGAAAGCTATGGTATTAAATATAATGAAGATATGATCCTTGACAAAAGATCTCCAAGTCTTTTTTTGGGTGGAAACTTTCAAACTTATTACCCATGGATTTTGATTGACAAAAGTAATATCATAGACAATAATAATCCCTTGCTCAAAAATTTCTATGACGCTATAATTCCTTGGAGTAATTCAATAGAGATTACAGAGGTTAAAGAGAATGAAATCAAATATTTGCCTCTATTTGCAAGTTCTAAAGAATCTTGGCAAATTAATGATGAAAAAATTGCAAGCATAGCTATGCATTCATTTAACGTTCCAAAAACCTTTGACAAAGAAGACAAGCAAAAAATTCTTGGATATTCTATTGAAGGACAAATTCAAAGTTTATATAAGAATAAAAAATCTGAAAATTCAAAAATAATTTTACTAGGCTCAAGCATGATATTTAGTGATTATATGTATAACGCTTCACCTTCAAATTTTGAATTTGCCGGAAGAATTTCAGATTATTTAATGCAAAAGGAAGCATTTTTTAGCATTAAATCAAGAGAAGTACGCTCTAAACTAAAATTTATAAATCCGTCAGCAGAAATGTTAAGTGCAAAATTTTCACTAATAATCATAAATTTAATCATATTGCCTATAGCAATAATAATATTTGGACTTATCAGATTTACCAAAAAAAGAAGAACCAATTAATAAAGGAGAGCTTATGGACAATAAAAAAACGTTGTTAGGAACGAAAGAAAACATAAAAATAGCAATAATTGTAATATTAATATCTACATTTTTACTAGGAATAATATTCTCCAATCAGAATAAGGTTACAAGACTTTTAGAAGAAAAATTTTTTGAAATAGAGTTAAATAAAATTGCAAAAATTGAGACAGAACTTGAGGGAACAATCAAAAAATCAGGAAAAGTTTGGGAACTTAAATACAATGATATAAATCTTCCAATTAATGAAAAAAGAATCAACTCTATGATTCAAGATTTAGAAAAACTTCAAAAAAACAAGCTTGTAAGTAAAGACCCAAAAAAACATAAAGAACTAGGGATAAAAGAAAAGCCAGATTTCAAATTTTTCGATGATAAGAATAATCTGTTAACAGAAATATTTATTGGAAATTCAGGAGAAGGAGATTCAAGACTATCTTACATCAAAGGTAGCGATAAAAATGTATATTTAACAAACAACATCTTTTTATCATACAAAGGCAACTCTTATAATACATTTGCAAATACTAAACTTTTTGAAGCAAAAAACACAAAAATAGAACACCTATCCTTAAAAGTAATTAATAAACCCAAAAAAGATGAAGAAGATGCAATACAAAATGACTATCATGTATCCATGAAAGATGGTCTTTACTTTTTCAATCAAGAAGTATTACGTAAGGAAAAAATCTTACAAATGATCCAAGAATTCATAACAGATGGACTTGAAATAGATAAAACCAAAATCAAGGATTATAAGTTACAATATAATGTTGAAATAAAATGGGATAACAAAAGTATGAATAATATTGATATTTATTTCAATAAAAACGAAAAAAATAGAGATATCTTAATGAAAAAAGATAATGATGCATATTATTATACTACCAACAAATGGACATTTTTTGAGGTTTTCAATTTAGAGAAAAAGATAAATACAAAAGATGATGCTCCTAATGAAGATCATCTAAAAGACAACAATGATCATCACCATTAATATTTCGATGTATACAACATAGAATAAAGATAGAAAAACAGAAATAAAAAAAAGACATTAAAAAAAGATAAGAACATAAAATATAAAGTATCCTGCTCTTTGGCAGGATATTGTAAGATACGACCAAAGTAACAAGAACATCATTTAATTCAAAATTAATCTTAACTTTTTTTATAAAAATACTATTCTTCAAAGAAGTTGATTCTAATTTATCCGATAGTTTATAAATCGAATTATCTTTTGATTTATAAACTATCATCCCATTAACTGATGAAAGTAAATAATAAGAGTTAACCAAATCATCTTCAAATAAAGTTTGCTCGAAATAATAGTCTAGATTTAAATCTTTAAAAAAACTTATATTATAGGATCTCACATCATCTATCAAATCATCAAGATTAAAATTAATCTGATTTAAAAATTTATTAATAAAATAAAAGAAAGTTAAAAACAAAAATAAAATTGAAGCAATAAAAAATAAAAAATAGTATCTAATTAAGTAGATATTCCTACTCTCTTACGAACAAACGCTTAATTTTTTGCAAAATCTCATATTCTCTCTTAATTGTAAAATTATTACTCCCAGATTTAGATTCAAGATCCCCTTCTAACCTACTAATAAACCTAACTAATACAGCCCGTTCTTCATTGTTTAACTTAATTTTACTTAAGTATTCACTATCATTAAACTTATTTATTATCGTCTCAACATCAGCAAAACTAAAATCAGAAGCAATACTCACACTTTCAGCATCCTCGGTTTGCTCTTCTAAAGAAGATGAACCTAATTCTTCATCCTGTTCCAATTTTTCTTCTAGATCTCTTAAATTACTATCATAAAGATTTTCTTCTTCAAAATCTTTAATATGTTCTTGCAAATCTAAACAATCTAAATCTGCCTTTAAAACATCTTCAAAATTATCAAGTTTCTTCAAATCAGAAGAAATATTATCAACTTCCTTATTTTGCTTTAAGCCACCATCATCAATACTATCACTTCCTTTATTCAAGGATACATCCAAATCCAAACTTACACTATCCATTTTATGAACAGTAATCTCATCAAAATCACTTAATTTTTCATTTTTTTCCTTAAACTTTTCACTCTTTAAATCATCTGAATCCTTATCTAAAGATTTAACTTTGTCTAAGCCATTATCTAAAAAATAATCAACTTTTTCTAAGTTATCTTGAACATCATCATATGAAGTATTTTTTTCCTGCAAACTCTTTACATTGGAAGAATTCTCATTAAGAGAAAAACTATCTAAATGAGAATTATCATTTATTTTTAAACCAACATTAACAGGCTTCCTATCAACAAGAACATTTGTTAAAACTTTATCATCTTCACCTGAGATTATCATCAGATTCTGAGATTTACCATCATCACTATTAACAACATTGGCTACACCAAGAGAAGAAGATTTATCTAATGAAACATCATCATGCGATTTAGCAAAATCAACACCTAAAGATATTCCATCTTCTTTACTTAATAAAGTATCAACAACATTATGTGTAAAACTTTCTGCTATTGAGGATAAATTGTGATTAACATCCAAAATATTAGACTCATTTTTAGGAGTTTTCTCAAAAGAAACACCAATATCTAAATCATTTTCCAAATCATTACTACTACCAAAACCTTTTTTGTTATTTATTGAAATCTCATTAAGACCTCCAAGCAAAGCATCTAGCTCTTCTTGATCAAGTGAAACACTTGGCAAATTATTTTCTTTTTTGACTAACTCGCTAAACTCATTATCTTTAACATTAGCTTCATCCTGAGAGCCTATAAAGCTAATTGCTTTCAAATTAGGATTATCAAATTCTTGAAGAGAACTAAAACTACGTCCAAGTATTTGCTCTTCGAACCTTGAAATACGACCCTCAACCTTTTTTAAATAATCAACTAACTCACCATGCCTTTGCTTTAAAGAATAATCAAGTTTTAATAATTTCTCATCTAAAAGATCCTTAAATTCCTCAGAAGGATGGTTACCAATTCTATCAATAACTGAATGATGTACAAACACACTATCCATATCAAAATCAACTTCTTCAGGTCCTTGCTTGATAAAAAAAGAATTTTTATGATTTGTCATATTAATGTTTCTTCTCCAAATCTATCAAATAAACACTATAAATACCAATATCTAAAAACCATATACTTGTAAATATAATATATTAAAGATATAATTACAAGGTAAAGATAATATGGCTTTAACAAAAAAAATTATATTATCCATTTATATAGGAATAATAAGTTATTTTACAATTACACCAATATTTGGAGAAATGGGAATTGTGAACTATAAAAAATTGAACAACAGCCTAATTTTGATAAAAAACCATATTGAAAAATTAAAAGAAATACAAAAAACCTTAAAGAAAAGATATATTAACTTGAAAATATCTAAGCCAACAATTTTAAGAGAGGCAAGTAAAATAGGATATTATCCTAAAAACTCCATCATCATAAAACATCTTGACGAAGAAGATGAAAATTACTACCAAGGCAATTTTTTAAATACAAAACATACATTAGGAAATAAAAACATAGGCCAAAATTTTTACTTAATTTCAATAGTAATTTCATTTATTTTTTATTTCCTATTAAGTTATTTTGACAAAATAACTACTTTTAGCAAAGGAAGGTAAAGTTACAGCTACACTAATTCTAAAAAATATATTATTCACGTTGATTAATGCCATTTTATCAACATTTTTTTGCATATCAATACTAAATATGTTTTCGGATATAAATTTCAACATTCCATTTATGCAAAAAAATATATTCAGAGATTATTTGGAATATATTGGAATACTTAAGAGCATTGAAAGCTATGAATTAACATATGATTTTAACTCAAACAAACCCTTAAGCAAAGATCATTTTGCCAAACATATTGCAGGCAACTTATACATAGTCTACAAAACAAAGTATAAAGGATTAATATGGGGAACAACTTATAACTCCCCACTTATAAAAGGAAAATCACCAATGAGTGTAATTTTTAGCAAAATAAAGAACACACTAAAAATATCAATTCCAGGCCTTATACTGTCTTACTTAATAGCCATTTTTTTCATTCTCATTTGGACTTTATTTGTCAAAAATAAAATGTTAAATAATATCTTAGAATATATGATGTTATTCTTGCATTCATTACCAATAAATTTGACTGTAATATTAATAACTTCTTTACTTTACTATCTAAAAACAAACCCAAAAAATTTAATAATAGGCGGATTTACATGGTTTTTTTCATTTTTTATATTTAATGCTGTAATTTTTAAACAATCTATTGATAAAAATTTGTCTGAATTCTATATAACAACTGCAAAATCAAGAGGAATAAAAAATTTTAAAATAATAACACTACATGCATTAATTCCATCTCTAATCCCACTAATTACTCACCTTAGATCTGTCCTTGCAACAGCTTTCTTTGGTTCGTTTTTCATTGAGACAATGTTTGGAATTGATGGAATTGGGGCTCTAACAATTAATGCAATAAAAAATAATGATTATATTGTTTACAGAGATTTATTATTCGTTGGGGTCTTTATTATGCTCATAACAAATTTAATAAGTGATCTTTTGATATATCATTTTAATCCCTATAAAGGTATATTAGAATGATGCATAAATTAAAAAAGCCACATATCATGTTATCAATACTATTAGGAATATTCTCTTTATTTTTAATAATAACTCCTAAACTAATTAACGAAAATTCAAAATTCGCAATATATAAAAAAGATCCGAATAAAATATACAATCAACCAAGCAATGAACGACCTCAACCACCAACAGACAAAAATCCTTTGGGAACGGACAAAATGGGCAGAGATATACTAGCAAGACTAATACTTGCCACTAGAAATTCTATTTTACTATCATTTAGTTATGCAACAATTTCTGCAATAATTGGACTCTTTATAGGAATAACAATAGGAAATTTCAAATTTAAAACTTGTTTGATCATTTCAAAACTAATAGAAACACTACAAACAATACCATTTTCTTACATATTAATGCTAATTTTTCACTACTTTGCAAAACAAAAAAATTATAATATATTGGAAGTTGCAGTTACTTTAGCCTTAATACATGGATGGATTAAATTTTCATTCATAGCAAGAAACAATACACTGATAATTAAAAACCTTGATTATATAAAAGCAAGTAAGACTCTTGGTGCAAGTCAATCTAGAATAATAATACATCACATATTCCCAGAAGTTTTTTCATCAATATCATCGATAATCCCTCTACAAATTTCAAAGAGTCTAACTACATTTGAAATAGTAAGTTTCTTACAAAAAGCAGACAAAAGCTCTTATCCTAGTCTTGGAGAACTTTTACAATACATGGAAATGGGAAAAGAATACTTTTGGATATGGGGCAATCCATTAATTATATTAATCACTATTAACATCATACTAACACCAATAAGCTTAAAACTTAAAACATACACAAAATCTTTTATTTCATCATGAAACCAAAATTAAACCACTCTTGGTGCAAATTTTTCTAAAAAACAACTATTACAGGTTTTACTGCGTGACGTACAAATATCTCTTCCATGCTTATTAATAGCCATAGAAAATCTATATTGTTTATCAGAAGCTATTTTCCTCTTTAAATCCAATTCAATTTTTAAGGGTGTTCTCTCAATTGTAAGTCCATGTCTAATCACAACTCTGCTAAAATGAGTATCCACAATTATAGCAGGCTTATCATAAACAACTCCAAGAATAACATTAGCTGTTTTTCTACCTACTCCTGGCAAAGATACAAGATCAAAAATATTATCAGGAATAACACCTTTAAAACTTTCTAAAATCATTCGTGCACAGTTAATAATATTTTTAGATTTATTAGAATAAAACCCTAACTTATAAATTAATCTCTCAACATCTATCAAGTCAGCATTGGCTAAACTTTCAAAATCTCCGTATCTTTTAAAAAGCTCAGGTGCAATTTTATTCACCATATTATCAGTTGTCCTTGCACTCAAAATTACCATTATTAAAAGCTCATAATCATTTCTAAAAGTCAAAAAAGGTTTAACATCTGGATATCTAGACAAAGCTTCATCTATAATTAAATCAATGTTAAGCATAAAACAATTATAAAACATACATAATCCTAACAAAATATAAGTGACAATAATTTTATTGACAAGGATTTTTCAACATGATATACTCAACTTTAGGCTCAAAAGCGCTAATAGCTCAATTGGATAGAGCAACAGACTTCTAATCTGTAGGTTTTAGGTTCGAGTCCTAATTGGCGCAGTAATTTTTTCGGGACATGGCCTAGTGGTAAGGCACCTGCTTTGGGAGCAGGGGATCGTGAGTTCGAATCTCACTGTCCCGATTCTTCCCATAAGATGAAAAGAATCCAAAATCTTTTCTTTCTAAATTACTCAAACGCTGTTGAAATCAAAAAAATTATTTAAGGTGCTTTCTTCAAAGTATTTAGATCCAAAGTAATAATATTCTTAGATGAATCTTGCAAATAAACATACTTTGTATTAACAGTAAAACTTGTAAATGGAAAAATTTCATCTTCCGAGAGAACAAACTTGCTCAAATCCTTTGGAGAAAATTTTGCCAATTTCCAAACATTATTATCTTTAACAACTACCAAAATCATTCTTGAATCAACAAAAAGAGAAGAATCTCTATTTAAATTAAAATCTGCTTCAGATTTAACTTTTAAATTTTCTAATTTACTAAGCAACTGAAGCTTTGCAACACCTGAACAAAGTCTTATCACTACAAAATCATCATCTCTCTCATAAAATCCATACCTTCTAACACCATATTGAGAAGTCTTTGCCAATTTATCTTCATCCGAGTCAATAAATCGTAGAACTCCCAAATTAGTATTTGGATTAATAATCTCTAAGAATACAGATTTATGATTCTCATCCTTAAGAGGCAATTTACTTATATCTTTGGGTTGATCCAGTTGAACTTTAGAATCTAAAGGAGGTTTATCAAAACTACTACTTTGAGTAGATTTGTTATTTATAATAATAGGAGTTCTCTTAGATACATCAAAGGTAGCTTTTTTAAGTTGCTTCTTCAAGTCTTTAACAGTTTTAGTTAACTGCAATTTCTCATCTACTTTTGGAGAATTTATCTCTCCAGGTTTTGGCAAATTCTTATGTTTGTTTTCCTTCTCATGTTTTTCCTGTATCTTATTTTTAACTGCATCCCTTTGCTTATCTAATTTTTGCTGAGAATCATCTAATTTCTTCTGAGACTTTTCAAGTCCACTTGCTTTATTCTTTAAAGCATCCCTATCAAGCATCTTATCATCAATTTGCTTCTTAATGTTCTCATTCTCAATGTCATCAACAGACTTATTAAGTTGCTCCCTCAAATTATCAATAGCTTCAGTTAACTGCAATTTCTCATCTACTTTTGGAGAATTTATCTCTCCAGGTTTTGGCAAATTTTTATGTTTGTTTTCCTTCTCAAGTTTTTCCTGTATCTTATTTTTAACTGCATCCCTTTGCTTATCTAATTTTTGCTGAGAATCATCTAATTTCTTCTGAGACTTTTCAAGTCCACTTGCTTTATTCTTTAAAGCATCCCTATCAAGCATCTTATCATCAATTTGCTTCTTAATGTTCTCATTCTCAATGTCATCAACAGACTTATTAAGTTGCTCCCTTAAGTTATCAATAGTCTCAGTTAACTCATCATTAATACTTTTCAAAGTATCAAACTCAATATCAACCTTATCCTGATCAACATCACGAATTTCGTCCTGAACATCAGTCAGCTCCCTTGCAAAATCTGTTTGAATTTCTTCATTTTCATTTAAAAGCGCCCCAACTACCTTCTCTGTAACTATTTTGTCAAGATCAACCTCTGATTCAATACTTCCTGATAAAATATTTCTCTTAAAAGGAATAAAAATACAAGTTTTTCCAGCCCACTGGCTATAAACTCTTGACAGTCCTACATTATCTTTACTTAAACCTTCAATAGCAGGCTGAATATAAGCATCACTATAATAGTCCAAATCACCACGGTAAACAGCATTATATATTGTAATAGCTTTAGCGAGTAAAGCTGCACTATCTTTACTATAATTAAAAGCTCCCATCAAATATCCCGTAAGTATTCTTCTAAGATTTAAGATACTATCAAGAGAAGAACTTTCACTAATAAGAAAAACATCTGAGCTACTCTTCTCATCATTACTCTCAATGTACCTATTAACATAATATTTTTTATAATAATTAGATTTGTTATTGGTTAAATTTTTCGCTAAAAATTCACCAATACCTACTATTTGTTGATACGTATCTGTAGAATCATAAGGACCCCGATAATTAACAAATTCAAGATCCATATTAACAAAATCTTTTAACCTCTTTTTATCAACTTCTCTAGCATTAAAAGTAAAAACATTCAAAAAGATAAATAAAGACATAAAAACTATCTGTATTACTTTCATAATAAAAATCCCCCTAGTGAACGATAAACCCTACCACTAACTAAATCAGTATAAATCAAATATCAATTTAAAAACATAATAACATATGTATCTAATAAATAATAACATAAAATTAGTCACAAAATGAATCAAAGACGCACAATAATTTCATTAACAAACCGGTTAATCTTTTCAGAAAAATTTTGTCGTTTGATAAACTTTAAAAGGGTTAAATATTTGTTTCTATACTTTTTAAGATTATCCTCTGTAGAATTCAAAATTATCTTGCGCAAGCTTATAAGAACAGCATACGCTATCTCTAGATTGCCTTGATAATTTAATACTATATACTGAATATAATTATATACAAGATCATCTTCCCCATGATAATATTCAAATTTAGCAATACTTTCAACCAATTGAATTACATTACTAATATCTTTTTCCTTAATTGCCATATTGATAAAACTCTTAACCGAAGATACATCATCAACATACATAAAATATTTATAAAGTTGACCTCTTTGAGATATTCTATCAATACCATTTCTTGGAGCAAGCCAATTATTCACAGCTTTTTTATATAAATCCAAATACTTTTTTGGAAAGCTACCATATTTCATTATTAGAGAATCTAGAATACTTAAAAAGTTATTATAAGTACTATTACTATATGTAGAGTTCAACATTTCATCAAGAACCAAATAAATATCTTCATGATCTACTAAAGACTTTTCTCTAAAATCTATCCTATTTTGATGATATCTATTACCTAATGTATGGTTCCAAACAGTAACATCAAGCTCATCCTTATATTCATAATAATAAGTAGTTAATATCCAATTAACTCCGCCCGTAGCAATTATTCCAACATTAGCTACAAGTCCCGATATATCCTTTATCTCATCATAACTATCAACAGGTTTAAAATATTCATCAAGAGCCCAAACTCCATCTGACTTCATTACAATAAAAAGATTTTTATTATCATAAAGCACAGCTTCCTTAAGCTTTAAACGTAAATTTCTAAAGAACATAAGCTCAAGGTTTTTACTTAAACTAAAACAAACCCCAACATCAGAAACTGCAATATATTCTCCATTAAACTTTTCAAATAAAAAATTAATGGGATGACTCAACCTAATGGAACTTAACATATCACCAAAATCGCTATTATACACAGCTACATCTCCAGATTGATATCCAACAATTATCTCATTATTAGTACTTATCATTAATACATTGGGAAAAGACATAAGATCAGAGCTCCATATTTTTTCTCCCCCTGAATTAAAAGCAAACATTTTATAATTTTCATTTGCAATATAAAAATTGCCATTCTCCAGAACAACAGAAGATGTCACAGCCTTCCCTTCTATATCCAACTCAAAAACTTTTTGACCATCCCCAAGTCTTAAAGCAATAACTTTCTCATCAATCTTAGGAATTAAAATATAACCATTCCCTATTGAAGGGGCTTTTACAGGAGGCACTCCTAAATTATATTTCCAGATAAGCTTACCTCTTCTAATTTTTTGAACCTCATTACGTACTGTAATAACATAATAACCACTGCCAAAATCTTTTAAAAGGAAAGGATACGGGGTACGATTTAATCTATAAGAATATTGTTTATTTAAAGACATAGTATAGGTAGTTAACCATCTATCCTTTGTCAACACTGTAACAGTATTAAGCCTCTCATCAAGAATAGGATTCCCTAAGATCTGCCCTGTTAAAGCTTTCTGAAAATAAAGATTAACATCTGCTGAAATGACAAAGCAATTACTTAAAAATACAAAAATACAAATACTTGCCTTGAATACTACAAAAATGCTGTAACGGTCCAACATATAAAATTAAAGTTTTAAACTGGTATGTCCTTCACAAAGCCTATCCCTTAATTCCTTGACCTTAGAATCATCAACATACTCTGAAAAAGTCATAAAACGATCAATTATTCCATTAGGCGTAAATTCAATAATCCTATTAGCAATAGTATCAATAAATTGATGGTCATGAGATGTGAATAACACAACCCCTTTAAAATCTTGAAGACCAGTATTTAAAGATGTAATGGCCTCAAGATCTAAATGATTAGTTGGCTGATCTAATAATAATACATTAGCTCCACTAAGCATTATCTTTGAAAGCATACATCTTACTTTTTCACCCCCTGATAGAACATTAACCTTTTTTAAAGCCTCATCTTGACTAAAAAGCATTCTTCCTAAAAATCCTCTAATATAAGTTTCATCTTGTTCTTTTGAATACTGTCTTAACCAATCTATCAAGCTTAAATCAACATTAAAATATCTTTCATTATCTTTCTTAAAATACGCAAAATTAACAGTAGTACCCCATTCATAATGCCCTTTATAATCTCTGTCTTCATTGGAAATTATATCAAAAAAAGAACTTGCTGAGATTGGACTTCCCAAAAAGACAACCTTTTGCCCAGGTTCTATAATAATGTTAAAATTGTTTAAAATATGTCGTCCTTCAAATTCCTTAGTCAAATTCTTAATTGTAATAACATTTTTTCCAAGCTCCCTTTCACTCTTAAAGTTAAGATAAGGAAACTTTCTTAAAGAAGGCTTTAAATCCTCAACTTTAATCTTATCAATTAACTTCTTCCTTGAAGTTGCTTGCCTAGATTTTGATGCATTACTTGAAAATCTTTGAATAAAAGCCTTAAGTTCTGCAATTTTTTCTTCAGATCGTTTTTTGGCATCTTTTAATTGCTTATTAAGAATTTGACTAGTTTCATACCAAAAATCATAATTACCAAGATAAATTTGAATCTTTCCATAATCAATATCAACAATATGAGTACAAACCTGATTTAAAAAGTGTCTATCATGTGATACAACAATAACTGTATTTTCAAAATTAATCAAAAATTCTTCTAACCACTTAATTGATTGAATATCAAGATTATTAGTAGGTTCATCAAGAAGTAATATATCAGGATCTCCAAAAATAGCCTGTGCTAATAGCACTCTTACCTTTAAAGCTGCCTCAATATCTCTCATTAAAATAGAATGAAGTGACTCATTTATGCCTAATCCCTTAAGAAGTACTGCAGCATTAGACTCAGCTTCATATCCCCCAAACTCAGCAAATTCAGCTTCAAGTTCCCCGGCTCTGATTCCATCCTCATCGCTAAAATCAGGCTTTTCATAAATCTCATCTCTCTCCCTTTGCACAGCATAAAGCTTCTTGTGACCCATAATCACAGTATCAATAACCTTGAAATCATCATAAGCAAACTGATTCTGCTCAAGCACAGCCATTCTTTGATTTTTAGCAATCAACACCTCACCCTTGCTAGGTTCAATGGTCCCACCTAAAACCTTTAAAAAGGTACTCTTTCCTGCACCATTAGCTCCAATTATGCCATAACAATTTCCAGAAAAAAACTTGATATTAACATCTTTAAATAAAATTCTTTCTCCAAATGCAACTTCTAAATTACTTACTGTTATCAAACTATTTTTCCACCTAAACTTGATATTCTATTAAAAAATTATCTTTAAAATTAAACGAAGTTTCAAGTATTACATAAATATATTGACTTAATACTTCACTTTTTCGTATATTTATATTATCAAATTAAGGAGATGTTTGAAAATGAAAAATATTAAACCTTTAAGTGATAGAGTTCTAATAAAAATAAAAGAAGCCGACAGTAAAACAACTTCAGGATTATATCTACCAGAGAATGCAAAAGAGAAAACAAATATTGGAACGGTAATAGCTATTGGCTCCAATAAAGAAGAAATCACTGTTAAAGTTGGAGATGTAGTACTTTATGAAAAGTATGCTGGAGCGGCTGTAAAGATTAATGAAAAGGAACATTTAATTCTAAAAGCAAAAGAAATAATAGCTATTATAGAAGAATAAAGAATAAGAGAAACTAAAAATTAAAGTTAGTTTCTCTTAAAAGACAAGAAACTAAAAATTATTGGTTTACATTCTATTATCCTAGTCAAACAAATCAAAATCAGTCTATTATATGCAAGGATTATGACATTTCTTTTAAAAAAGGTAATTTTCATAAACAAAGCTATTTCATGGCTTATTTATGAGTAAGAATTAAATGAATAAACTAAAGTTCAAGGGTAAAACTATATATTCAAGTAAATTTGAGGATATTTACTATAATCCCCTGTACGGGCTTGAAGAGAGTGTTTACGTATTCATTAAAGGTTGCGACTTAGATAAAGAACTTTTGAAACTACAAAGTACAACAATTGCAGAATTAGGATTTGGAAGTGGACTTAATTTCATAGCACTTTTAAAGCATGTAAAAGAAAATAATATCAAAGCAAAAATTAATTATTACTCAATTGAAAAGTTTCCACTAACAAAAGAACAAATTAACAAAATATCACAATTTTTTAGCAAAGACATGTCTTATTTCAAGACATTGCTTAAAAAATACCCTAATATACCAAAAAAAAACATAAAATTTAAAATAACAGACAATATCAGTTTAAAAATCCTAGTTGGAGACGTTGGACAGAAACTTAAAGAAGTCCCAAAATACATAGATTACTGGTTCTTAGATGGATTTAGTCCAAGAAAAAATCTCAAAATGTGGAATAAAGAAATATTTAGCATAATTTCTCAAAAGAGCAAAATTGGAACAAAACTTTCAACATTTTCCGCAGCAAGAATTGTAAAAGATGGACTAAAACTAGCTAATTTTAATTACTCTATAATAAAAGGATTTAACAATAAAAGACATATGATAAAAGCACAAAAAGAATAACAAATAAATTTTTCTAAAATATGATAAGAAGTTAACAAGACAAAATAAGTTTTAAGACATATTTAAATAGCTATAGATGTTACTTTTAGTTCTGTTGTATTTACAAAGCCACAAATATTTAATTTATAGCATTTAGTTTATTTGAATATCTTTATGTATAGCTAGAAGCTTGCTACCCTTTTTTAGATTATCTACATAATTGTTAATTTTTAAAATGAAAGAATCAAACTCTTCTAATTTTGAATTCTCAAGATCAACAATCTCATCGGGAGCATTTAACAAGAAATCTTGATTTTTAAGCTTTGCCAAAGTTGAACATTTAAGTCTCTCATATTTTTCTAACTTTTTACTAAGCCTTAAAAGTTCTTTATCAGTATCTATTAGATACTTAATATCTGCAAAACTCTCAAAACCAACATTAGGAACACCTATCATATTTTCATAATTTTCATTATAAAATATTAAATCAAAGTTAATAAGTTTTTTTGCAATATGTTCATGTTTCCTAAAATATTTCTCACATTTAAAAGTATCACCAAACTTCAGAGCAACATTAATCTTAATACTCGAAACTATACTAAATTCACTCCTAAGCGTTCTAATAGACACAATAAATTCTTTCAATAAATTAAAATGCTGAAACTCTTCCTTAAAATTTCTCTGACTAACAGCCTCAGGATACTTTGCTAAAGCCAATACATTATCTTCTGAGAACATCAACTTAGAATAAATTTCTTCAGTAATAAACGGTATAAACGGATGCATAATTATTAAAGATTCTTTCAAAAAAAAAATCAGTTTAGAAATAGCCATATTCTGAAGATTAGTATCATCATTAGCTAAATTAATTTTACTAATCTCAATGTACCAATCACAAAAATCATTCCAAAAAAACTCATACACAGCTTTAGTGGCCTCATTATACTTATAATTTTTAAAAGCCCAATCCAGAACTGCAACGGTTGAATTTAAACTTGTAAGTAACCATTTATCAACATCATCCAACTCCAACTTATCTAATACTACTCTACCCTCTAAATTTGCCAAAATAAATTTAGAAGCATTAAATACTTTATTTGCAAATTTAGCTCCAAACATAAAATCTTTAGTATCAATATTCAAATCCTGGCCTTGCACAGACAAAAATGCAAGAGTAAAACGCAAAGCATCACTTCCATACTGTTCGATAATTTCAAGAGGATCTATGCCATTACCTAAAGACTTTGACATCTTTCTACCCTTTTTATCTCTTAAAAGAGGTGTTATGTATATATCTCTAAATGGTACCTGTTCTGTAAATTCAAGACCTGCCATTACCATTCGTGCTACCCAAAAAAATATTATGTCATAAGCAGTAATTAAGGTATTTGTAGGGTAATAATTCTTGAAATCAAAAGTAACTTCTGGCCAGCCAAGAGAAGAAAACGGCCATAGCCAAGAAGAAAACCAAGTATCAAGCACATCTGGATCTCTAACAAAATTCCTGTCCTTATACTCTTCACTTAAGGAAGGATTAATCTCACTAATAATAACTTCCCCTGTCTCAACATCATACCAAGCAGGAATTCTGTGCCCCCAAACTAACTGTCTAGATATACACCAATCTCTAATATTCAGTAGCCAATGTTTATATGTATTTTCCCATTTTTTAGGGAAAAATCTAATCTCACCGTTCATTAAAGCTTTTAAAGCATTATCAGCCAAAGGCCTCATTCTTACAAACCATTGATTCGATAAATAAGGCTCAATAATCTCTCCAGATCTATGACAATGCCCAACCTGGTGTTTATGACTCTTAACACCTATTAATAATCCTTTTTCTCTTAAATCTCTTTCTATCTTACTCCTTGCAGTGCTAACGTTTAAGCCTTGATACTCAATTGGAACATTTTCATTAAGTTTTGCATCCCTAGTTAAAATATTTATTTTAGGAATATCATGCCTCTTTGCAATTTCAAAGTCATTAGGATCATGGGCAGGTGTTATTTTTAAAGCACCACTACCAAATTCCATATCAACATAATTATCTGCTATTACCCTAACCTTTCGATTTGCAATAGGCACTGTCACATATTTACCAATTAAAGATTTATAACGATCATCATTAGGATTAACAGCAACAGCCACATCTCCAAATATTGTCTCAGGTCTAGTGGTTGCAACCTCAATAAAATTATCATCATCTAACAAATATTTAACAAAATAAATCTTTCCAACAACTTCTCTATACTCGACTTCTTCATCACTAACAACACTTCCAGATCCAGGATCAAGGTTTACAAGATATTCTCCCCTATAAATTAAGCCTTTATTATATAAATCAATAAAAACTTTATTAACAGCCTGACAAAGCTCAGCATCAAGAGTAAATCTCTCTCTAGAGTGATCATAAGACGCTCCAAGTTTTTCTATTTGATTAACAATTATTGCTCTATGCTTATCTTTTAATTTAAAAATTTCTTCAACAAATTCCTCACGACTAAAATCATCCTTACTTTTTCCAAGCTCTCTGAGCTGTCTTTCAAAAACCGCTTGAGTTGCAATCCCAGCATGATCTGTTCCAAAAAGCCAAAGAGTATCAGCCCCCTGCATTCTTTTGTAACGAACAAGAATATCTTGCAAAGTAAAATTAAGAGCATGCCCCATATGAAGAATACCTGTAACATTTGGAGGAGGCGCTACCATGCTAAATCTGAATTCAAGCCCTGCATTGGCACTAAACACACCATTATTTAGCCATTTTTTATAAATCTTATCTTCAAAAATCCTAGGATCATAATTTTTTGAAAGTTTATCACTCATTACTTAAGCTCATCTCCTATAACATCCATTCGTCTTAGATTTTCAAAAAGTTCATCATAATTATTTGAATTCATAATATTATAAAAATACTCACTATCTCTCTCATCTTCATTAAAATAAATTTTGAAGTATTTTTTAAGTTTATTAAAATCCTTAGTAATACCCCAAGTAGAATGAAAATCTGTTATATGAAATTTTAATATATTTAACCTAAAATTCAAATTATTATTTAAAAAGTTAGGTAAACCTTCTCTAAATAAGTTTAAATTCCTAAAAATCCCACGACCAAACATTACCCCATCAATAGAATACTTTCTTACAATTTGATGTGCTTGCTTTAAACTTAAAATATCTCCATTGCCAATAACTAACGTAGAAGGATTGATTTGATTCCTAAGCTTAACAACCTCACCAAATACAACAACATCTATAGATCCTTCACTTTGATTAATAGCAAGCCTGGGATGCACAGTCAGCATATCAATGCCTAATTTCAGCAAAAATCCTAACCAATCTTCAACCTCAGAGTCAAAAAATCCATGTCTTGTTTTAACACTAAGAGGCAATCCAAATTTCAAACATGCCTCTTTACTTGCAATAATTATCTCACGCGCTAAGGATTTATTATTAATTAAAGCAGAACAAACTCCCTTTTTAACTATCTTTCTCTTAGGACAACCCATATTAAGGTCAATACCCCAAAATCCCAAATTGCTTAAAATTTCTATTGCCTTAAAAAATTCATCAGGATCTTTGCCCCAAATTTGAGCAATTAACGGTCTCTTAAGTTCGTCATTTTTTGTTAAAATATGCTGAATTGACTGCCTTGATTTATTCAAAAGTCCTTTTACAGAAATAAATTCGGTAAAATAAATATCAGGTCCATCCTTCCCATTGCTTATCAAATGAATTAAATTTCTAAAAACAGTATCTGTTACATCTTCCATTGGAGCCAAAATCATAATTGGACGACTTATATTGCTTAAAAAATTCATAAAATAAATATATAATAAGACAACATCATGGTAAATAAATATATGAAATAAGTATTAAAATAATTAACATGCTTTACAAAGAAAATAAGAGAATTTTCAATATCAAGCACAAATAAACATGAAAATACATTAAAAATCAATCAAGATATAACAGTTTTTCTATCAGCTTTCATTACTATAAAAATAGTCATACAAAAGAAAAAATAATGATTATACTATTTTCAAAAAAAATTGGAGTTCAAAATTTCATCATTATAAATTCAAATGGAACAATTAAAAAACTTAAAACAAGATTTCAAAAGATGACTTCAATTTGCAAAAACCCAAGATTAAAGAAATTTATAAAAATATTTTCAAGGAAAAAACTAGACAATTGTGTTCAATTTGTAAAATCAAAATCATACTATAAAACAATAAAATAACCAGAACAAATTTTCTTAAGACAATAAGTACAGATTTGCTAAAATGTTAATAATATTTCTATTATAATAATTATTGAAGAATATATTAAAATGGATCTATTAGTAATTTTAAGTATCACAAAACTGATATCGAAAATACAAAAAAAACCTTTAAAGCATAAAGAAATTAAAATTAACTCAGAAAAATATCTAAAAAACTTACAAAATTCTTAAAAAGGATATATACTAAAATTGAATTTAACTGAATATATACTAAAAAAAGCAGAATTAAACATCAAAGGCTTTATAAAAAGAGATACACAATTAAAGATGATAGAAAAAATAAGCAAAGCTTTTGAAAATGAAAGTTTCTTAGTTATTGAAGCACCAACAGGAACTGGCAAAAGCCTTGCTTATCTAATTGCTGCTATTGATTTCATTCAAAAAACACAAGAAAAAGTAATAATATCAACAGCATCTATTAATCTTCAAGAACAACTAATTAAAAAAGACATCGAGTATTTAAAAAAAATTATTCCTTTTAAAATGAAATTTGGAATCATTAAAGGAATGAGAAACTATCTGTGCCTTCGCAGACTTAAAGAATTTGAAAAAAGTCTCTTGACATATACATTTAATAAAGGAAATTTAGAAACATTAATCCAATGGGCAAAAAATACAAAAACGGGGGATAAAGACGAACTTAATTTTATTGATGAACAAATTTGGGAAGAAATATCAGCAAGCCCTGAAACATGTTCAGGTATCACCTGTCCTGACGAAAACAAATGTTTTTTTAAAAAGGCAAGAAAAAAAATACTAGAAAGTGATATTATAATAACCAATCATCATTTACTTCTAAATGATCTCTACATAAAAAACGAAATATTAATAACAAAAGAAAACTATGAAAATAACTCTGAAAAAAATGATGAAGAGAAAGAGATTAATTTAATCTTGCCTAATATAAAAAACATAATAATTGATGAAGCTCACTATCTAGAAGAAGCCGCAAGAACCCTATTTAGCAATAATTTTTCAAGAATTGGGATAAAACAAATTTTTACAAAAATAGATAAAATTATCAAAAGACAAAATATTAAAAGTGATTTCAAGAAAAATTTTGAAATTGCAACAATGCTAAGCTTTGAAAATATCGAATATATAATAAGAATACAAAAAGACTTCCCATCAAATTACAGAATTATTAATGATACACATAAAATCGACTCCTACATCCAAATTAAAACACATTTAAAAGACGTTATATATAACCTAGAAAATTATAGGGCAACCATAATATCAATAATACAAAACATTGAAAACAAAATAGCAAAAATTGAACTAAACAGACTAATGAGAAATATAGAACTAAAAGAATCATTAATGAAAAATTTCATCTCTGAGAATCAATACACCAATCTTTGTGCTTGGATAGAAAACAAAAATAATACACCCATATTTAAAACATCAGAGATTCATTTAGGTTCTGGACTGAACAAAATTATGCATAAACGAGTAAAAAGAATAATTTTCACTTCAGCTACTATGATTATAAATCAATCATTCTCATATTTTATCAATCAAATGGGACTTAACTTAAGCAATCGAGATATTAAAACAGAAAGATTGCCATGTTCCTTTCCGTATAAAGAAAAATCAATACTCACAGTTATATCAAGCATTGAAAACCCTAATAAAGAAGAGGAATTTTTAAGTCAATCAATACAATATATCAAAGAACTTGTGATTTTAAATAAAGGAGGAACCCTAATTCTTTTAACCTCATTTAAAAGCTTAGAATACACGAGCAAAAATATTAAAGACTTTCTAATTGCAAACGATATAAACCTTTTCATACAAGGACAATCACCCAAACATAAACTTATTAATTCTTTTAAAAAATCAAAGAAAAAAAGCGTACTTATAGGAATAAAAAACTTTTGGGAAGGAATTGACATTAAAGGAGACAAATTAACAATGGTAATAATACCCAAACTACCATTTCAAAACCCCTTAGATCCAATTTTAATGGCAAAAAACGAATTAGCCATAAAAGAAAATGAAAACTTTTTTACAAAAGAAACATTGCCACGAGCAATAATGAAATTCAAACAAGGATTTGGAAGGTTAATAAGAGATCCAAAAGATTATGGAATTATAGTATGTTTTGACAAAAGAATTTTCGAAAAAACTTATGGTACATTATTCTTACAAGCCTTACCAGATATCAAAACTTATTACTCAAATTTCAAAAACGTAAAAAGCATAATCAATACATTCTTTAAAAAGATAGATCAAAACACTAATCTATAGGAACATTATCTCCTGGAATCTTAGTCTTTCTTACCAAAATGTCCTTATATCCTGTAGAGTTAATAAGCTTAACATTCTTATGAACATCATCAGCATAAGTAGGAATGAAAACTGTAAAAAAAGGACCATGAGCATTTACTAAAACATGAAGTCCAGCTTTTTTAAGTATTTTATAAGCCCTTTGAGCATAATCTTTAGTCTTATAAGAGCCAATTTGTATATAAAAATCTGGTTTTTGAGTAGAATTATCTAAAATTTTTTCTGCAACATCAAAGTGAGCTTTCTCTAAATTAGTATCTCTGCCCACTTTTGAATCTGAAACAATAGAATTATCCTTAAAAGAATCTAGTATATTAAAAGTTTTCTTAGATTCTTGTGTTATAACTTTCTTTTCATCCAACTTTTCTAGTATTTCAATTTTCACAGGAGCAACACCTATTCCTAAAAAATCTAACTTTTCAGCAGCAGCCTTTGACAAATCAATTATCCTGTCTTTTCTAAAAGGACCTCTATCATTAATTCTTACAACAGCTGTTCTATTATTAAGTAAATTAGTAACCTTTACAACAGTATTAAATGGAAGTTCCTTATGAGCAGCAGTAAGAGATGTCATATCAAATTTTTCACCATTAGCAGTAACCTTACCATGAAAAGCTTCTCCATACCATGAAGCAAGTCCCACAATAGCGCTGTTCAACTGAGTAAAGGCAAAAAACAAGAATAAAAAACCAAGACTAAAGCTACTAATCACGAGATTAAACAAACCTACCATACTGCATATTATAATATAAAACTTAATATTTGCAACATAAAGTTAACTACCTAAATTACTTTAAATTGTTTATTTACAATTTTTTTGCTTTAATAAATAAGTAAGATTAAATAGAGAATTCAATCAATGAAAACAGAAATTATAAAACATTCAGAAATAGAAAAAGCAGTAAAATTTATAAAAGCAGGAGAATTAGTAGTATTTCCTACAGAAACAGTATATGGAATTGGGGCTGACGCATACAATGATGATGCAGTACGGATGATATTTTTAGCCAAAAAACGTCCCATTACAAATCCTTTAATAGTACATGTTGAGTCAATAGAAAAGATAAATGAACTTGTAGATTATATACCAAAAAGTGCAATGATTTTAATGCAAAAATTCACTCCAGGACCTCTAACATTTATACTAAAAAACGCAGGTAAAATATCTAAATTTATAAGCGGAGGACTTGACAGTATCGCAGTAAGAATACCATCAGAGCCTATAGCCCTCAAGTTAATTCAAATGAGCGGAGTTCCAATAGCAGCCCCATCAGCAAACTTATCAAGACGACCCAGTGCTACTAATTTTGAAATGGCAATCAAGGAACTTAATGGTCTAGTTAAGGGAATCATTAAAAAAGATGAAGGATCACGAATCGGCATAGAATCAACTGTCATAGGATTCAATTCTAAAGAAGATATATTAATACTAAGACCAGGTTCAATTACAAAAGAAATGATAGAAAAAGAACTTAAGGAAGAATTCAGAGTAGAATACTCAACAGGAGAAAAAATGCTATCCAAATCACCTGGCAACTTACTAGAACATTACAGACCTAGCATACCCGTTTATTTATTTAATCCAAGAGATAACATAAGATGGTATGCAACACGAAAAGACACAAAAGTGCTCATTATGAGAGATACTTTTAAATCATATTGGTTTAATGATCTTTGGGATATGAATAACATTTGCATATTTAACACACTCGAAGAATATGCAAAAAATATTTATAAAATATTTGTAGAATCTGAAAAAACACATAAACAAATACTTGCTGAATTCGTAGCTAATAGTCAACTTGGATACTCAATTAACAATAGACTTAAGAAAGCCAGCCTGAATAAATTTATTCTTTAAAAGCAATAAAAAATAATAAATTACAATTATCTATCTAAAAGCTTCAAATATTTAAAGGCAATAGGATTATTTGAATCATATTCAAGAACTACTTCAAAATATTTTCTAGCTTCTTCTCTAAGATCCATCTTTAAATGAAGAATCCCAAGATTTGAAACAATTTTGATATTATCAGGTTCAAGCCTCAAAGCTTTAAGCAAATACTTCAAACTATCATTAAATTCAAGAAGCTCCATAAAACATATTGCAAGTTCGTTCATAGCATCGACATTATTAGAATCAAGAGACAATACTTTAAAAAAAGCATCCTTGGCTTCAGAGTAAAATCCCTTTCTTCTATAGCCCCATCCAAGCAAAAACCAAACATTCCAAGAACTTCTATGATATTCTAAGAGTTTAATAAGCTCAAAAATAGCTTCATCTTCCCTTGAGATAATTATCAGATTATATATTTTCTCAAGATCTACATCTAAATTCTTATGTTCCCTTATCACATTTAAAACTTCGATTACCTTAGTCTTTAACTTTAAATTAGTAGAAATTTTTAAATAATGATTAAGCAAATTTTGAGCTTTATCCAATTTATACTGTTTAACAAAGAAAAATCCAGCATTTGCAAAAACATTTTCATTTGGACTTTCAAAGTCTAAAAGCCTTTCATAAATCTTTAAAGCACTTTGATTGCTACTAAAAGCATCCATATCTTGCTCAACTTTCAAGAAATTATCGGCCATCCTTTCGTACAATAACGCCAAATTCAAAAGAAGAATATCATTTTTATCATCAATACCTTTCAATGACAAAAAAATCTCAAGAGCTAACTTATAATCTCCTTCATCAATCTTGGCAAGTCCAACATTAATAAGCTCATTGACAATATTCGGCTTTAAAGCTAAAAGAAGCTTTTTATAATAAGAAAAATTAACATTACCTTGATCATAAGCCGAAATCTTAAGAATCGCAGACATAACAGCTTCAAAATTAAGTTCATACTGAGAAAAATTTTGGACATTACTGACCTCAACAGGTAAAAGTATCTTAGGATCAAATACAAAATCCTTAATTTGACTTTTAAAATCCACTGGAAGAGAAATATAAACAATATTTTTAAACATAAATTATCTAATTAAAGTAATCATGAATTAACATAGTATAGTCAAGTGGAATCTTATCCTCACAAAATGCAATACCTAAAGCCAAAACTTTACCATTAGGAGTCTGAATAACACTTAAATTCCTGGCTTTGCCCACAATGGACACTTCTTTACCTGCAATATCAAAATTTAAAGTCAAATCAGTATTACTTTCATCCATTCCCTCATAATCAAAACAAGATATTAAAAGTGCACCTCCATAAGATATGTCTTTAATCAAACATTTATGCTTAGTGCCATTAATTTCAATAAAAGCTTTATCAGATATAAGATTAAGCTTTCTAAGAGAATCTTTATTAATAATAATACGCTCATGAATTCTTTGATTTTGCCCAAGCTTCAAATCAAGAAGTTTGCCAATCTTAACAGCAAACTCTCCTGGCATAGGAGATATAAAATCTAGAGTCAGTAAGTTATATTCTTTATCTTGAACAAAATAAGAAGATGTATTTACTAACTTAACAACTAAAGAGGGAATAAATAAAGAACCATCTCCAACATTGTCAAAACTCTTAAAGTGAATATTTCCTGAATTTCCATTTTTTGCTAAAATAGGTAAAACTTCATCTTCCTGCAAAATAAGCTTAATAGCATTCATAGAAATAGAATAAATTACACCACATGCTAAATAAGTACCAACTCTCATTTCAACAGCATTTCTAATATTAAGAAAACTGTTGATTTCAGTGCTCATATTAATCTCTTTGCCCTTATATTTAGTTTCATAATTTTTTATTTTTTTAGACAAAAACATAAACCTCTCCTTTGAAATCTAACAAACATGTTAAAACCGATATTCAGGAACTTTAAAGCAATAAAACTCAAAAATCTTAATTTATGCATACACCTTAAATAATTCTATCCCAAAATATTAGATACAACCAATAGTTCTCAATTTATTCAACATAGATACACAAAAATGAAATTTACACCCAAAGAAAAACAAAATATCAAACCAATTGAATAAATAAAATCTTAACAAAATCTTAACAAAAGAGAAGTCCTTACTTAAATCACCTAACTACATGTAATTTTCACTCAAACATATATAGAACATATATAGAGAAGCAAGTATTTAACCCATATTGCATTCTTTATAAATCTGAATTATAAATCTTCATTAATAAACATAAAAAGAAATTATAACAATACTTTTTTTAATAAAAACTAAATAAAAATATCAATTCTATCACCTTTATAGTATAATTACTTGGAAGGATATAATTTGAAAAACCTTATCTTTAGTAAAAAGGATAACATACTCATTTATTTAACGTATTTTGCTATTAGCTCTGCTATTATTTTACTCTCAATTGCAATAGTTGAAACTATAAACATCCAAAGAGACAAAAAATTTGGTGACATAAACCCAGCTATACCATCAAAGCTTTTTGACACCAATGGAAAGGTCATAACACAATTTATATCTGATGAGAATAGAGAGCTGCTATCTTTAAGAGAAATGCCTGATAACTTAATAAACACTCTCTTAATACGCGAAGATCTTAGTTTTTACTTTCACAGGGGTTTCTCATTCATGGGAATCCTCAGAGCTGCTCTTAACATTGCTCTTGGAAGATATTTTTCAGGAGGAAGCACTTTAACACAACAATTAGCAAAACTTCTTTATACCAATCAAGAAAGACGATCGATATTAAGAAAACTAAATGAAATTTGGTGGGCAATCCAACTTGAAAAGAAATTATCAAAATATGAAATACTTGAGAAATATCTAAATAAAGTCTATTTTGGGAATGGAAATTATGGAGTAGTAGCAGCCTCAAAATTCTTTTTCAACAAAAGCGTTAAAAATATTAACACTGCAGAAGCTGTTTTAATGATCATACAGCTGCCAAATGCAAAACTCTATTCGCCATTTTACAATCCAGAATTTGCTAAAAAAATACAAAGGACGGTATTAAATCAAGTAGTATCCAATGGAATAATAAGTCCTGAACTAGCTGAGATAGAGTTTAACCAGTACTGGCAAAACTACGATTGGACTCGTATGGCAGACACATCGGCTATTTCTGATAAAGAAGATCATGCACCTTATTTCTCAGAATACATAAGACAAAGAATAGTTAAACATCTTCCAGCAGGAGCAAACATATACAAAGACGGATACTCAATATACACAACACTTGACCTTGATGCACAAAAATATGCAGATGAAGTTACACAAGAAATGATTACAAAAACGAGAAAAATGTATAACTCTACTAAATTATCTGAAACATTAGTAATTAATTCAGAAATAGTTCCTGTAATTGATACAATATCCGATTTGCTTGGTATAAGAAACACAAGAGTTAACGGCAAACAATATAAAAAACTACGAACAAAAAAATTTTATGAAGATAACATTGATTTAATTGCAAGTTTTGCAGCAATATTAGGAATTGATAAAATAGACAAAGCAACAAAAGAACACACAATGAACAATAAAACAAATCCAAATTTAACCGTACAACCAGAAGGTGCATTCATAGCAATAGACACTACAACAGGGGCAATAAAAGCAATGGTTGGAGGAAGTGGATACAGAAAGGGAAGCGAATTTAATAGAGCAACCCAAGCAAAAATACAACCCGGCAGTTCATTTAAAGCCTTATACTTTTCAGCTGCAATTGACCTGAAAAAAATCACAGCTGCAACAATGTTTTCAGATTCTCCAGTGGCCTTTTTAAATCAAGAAGGAGAGATTTATGCACCTGAAAACTATGGAGGAAGATGGAGAGGAAATGTATTAACGCGTAAAGTACTAGCCTTATCCCTAAATATACCAGCTCTTAGAATATTAGATAAATTAGGATTTGAAAACGCAATTAAATATTCTGCTAAATTATTAGGAATAAAAGATCAAAATGAAATAAACAAAACCTTCCCTAAGGTATATCCTCTTGCACTTGGGATAATATCAACATCGCCAATACAAATGGCAAGAGCATTCGCAATTTTAGGAAATAATGGCAAAGAAGTAGAACCATACGGAATAAAATATATTGAAGACAGGAACGGGAAAGTAATAACTAATGTAGAATCTGCAATATTAACGGAAATCAAAAATAAAGGCTCTAATGCACAAATAGTATCTCCTCAAACTGCATATATCATGACAGACATGATGAAATCAACAATCCAATATGGAACTTTAGCAAATCAAAGATATACAAACCTTAAAGACTTCAAATCTGATATTGCAGGAAAATCAGGAACCACTCAAAACTGGTCTGACGGATGGACAATAGGATACTCACCCTACATAACAACAGCTGTTTGGGTTGGCTTTGACAAAAAGGGATACTCGCTAGGAATAGCTGGAACGGGAACAAGTATTGCCGGTCCTATATGGGGCAAATTTATGGCAGAATACCATAAAAATTTACCTAAAAAAGTCTTTATAAGACCCAAAGGAATAGTCAATGTGACAATACAATCAGAAACAGGACTACTACCAGAAGGAGTACCAAACGAAACAACAATAAACGAAATATTCATCCCAGGAACTCAGCCATTTGAAAAATCAAAATACTATGAAAATAAATCTGAATTTTTAAATAAAATGGAATTTAATATTTATGGAATAGATAAAATCAATGATAATGATGAGCTAAATATTGAAACTAACGAATTTGAATATCTCATGGATGATTTTGACAAATTAAATGAAATAAAAAACAAAATAGAACCTGAAAATGAGGTCGATGAATTCAAAAATAACAGTGCAAAAAATGAGTACAATAAAGGAAATCTAAATCATGACACTCCAAACACAATGACAGATAATAATAATATTAATGACACAAAAATAGATAAAAAAAGTTATACAGAAATTAAAGAAAAGGAATCTGAAGATAACACAAAAATTAAAAAAAACTCTCCCACTAATGAAAATGAACATAAAGATGTAAATGGGGAAAATATTCAATTGGATTAATAAAATGTTAATAGATTTAGAACAAATAAGGATTAAAAGACGAATCAGACAAAATATAGGAGATACTACAACTCTTAAAGAGAGCATCAAAAAGCATGGCTTAATTTATCCAATAATAATAGACAAAAACAAAAATCTAATAGCAGGCTTCAGAAGATATCAGGTCTTAAAAGAACTTGGATACAAGGAAGTCGAAGTCAAAGTAATCCCCATAGAAAATAAAAAAACTTTACTTGAAATTGAACTTGATGAAAATAATATTAGAAAATCATTCACAAAAAGTGAATCAGAGGCAGGAGAAAATCAATTAAAAAATTATTCGAGAAACAGTATAATAAGATTTTTAAAATTTATTATACTTAAAATAAAAAAAATCTTTAAAATAAAATTATGAATATGGAAAAATTATTGGAGGATTCTTTATGCTTAAATACAAAGATCTTAATAAGCTCAAAAGTTTTCAAGAATTAAGACAAACCAATCCAGAAGAACTAAAAAAAGCTTTAAAGGGAAATAGAATAAAAGAATATGATATTAAAATAGAAGGACATAAAGTACATTATAATTATGCTACAAAACAAATTAATGAGAACCATCTAAAAATATTTCAAAATTTAAGTGACGAAGCAAATCTAATAGAAAAATATAAAGAAATAATTAATGGAAATAACATTAACATCAGCGAAAATAGAAAAGTTCTACACCATTTGACAAGAGGTCAACTTGGAACAGAAGTCATAGAAAATAATGAAAATATGAGAAAATTTTTTCAGAGCGAACTTGAAAGAATTTTTAAATTTGCAAAACAAGTTCAAAACGGTTCTATTAAGAGTATAAGTGGAAAAATCTTCAAAAATGTGGTACAAATTGGAATTGGTGGTTCGAGTCTTGGTCCCAAAGCACTATATACTACAATCAAAAATTATGCAAATAAGAAAAATTTACATCTAATGAAAGCATATTTCATTTCAAATGTTGACCCAGATGAAGCAGAAGAAATCTTAAATGCAATAAATCTTCAGGAAACATTGTTTATTATAGTATCAAAAAGCGGGAACACTCTAGAGACAGAATCTAACATGCAATTCTTAATTAAAAAATTAGAAGATAATGGTATCAACGAATATAAAAAGCAAATCATAATCATCACCTCAAAGGGAAGTGTGCTGGCCCTTGAAAAGGGGTATCTTGAATACTTTTTTATGCATGATTCAATTGGTGGAAGATTTTCACCAACATCAGCTGTTGGTCTTGTCCTAATTACTCTTTGTTTCACAGAAAACACTACAAAAGAAATCTTAAAAGGGGCTCATGAAGTCGATAAAAAAGCACTAAACAAAAACGTAAAGGAAAATGCCCCTCTCCTAGCAGCACTAATTAGTGTATATGAAAGTAACATTCTTAACTACAGCAGTAACTGTATTATCGCATATTCAAAAGCAATGGAAAATTTTTATCTTCATTTACAGCAACTTGAAATGGAAAGCAATGGGAAAAGTGTAAACAGATTTGGAGAAAAAATTAATTATAAAACAGTAAGAATAATTTGGGGGGGGATTGGAACAGATGTTCAACACTCATTCTTTCAAATGCTTCATCAAGGAACAGAGATAGTGCCAATGGATTTAATAGGATTTAGTGAATCACAACTAAAAAAAGATATAACTATAGAAAGAATATCAAATAACAACAAATTAAAAGCAAATCTCATAGCTCAAATAATTGCATTCTCTAATGGCAAAGAAGATACAAACAAAAACAAAAACTTTGAAGGCGAGAGACCTTCCGCATTAATATATTCAAAAGAACTTACACCCTATACAGTGGGCGCAATACTGTCTCACTATGAAAACAAGGTAATGTTTGAAGGATTTTTACTTAACATAAATTCATTTGACCAAGAAGGCGTTCAACTTGGTAAAACAATTGCAAAGAAAATTCTAAAGAACAATGAAGCAAAAGATGAAATAATAGAATCTTATGAAAGATTGCTTCAATTATAAAATTGATTTATAAGTAACTTAACAAGAATATGATTAAAAATATATGCCAAAATAAAACTTATGAATAAGAGGTAAAAATGGATACAACAATAATGTATATACTATTAAATATCACAATCATGATTACACTAATAGGACTTCTATACTTCCTATACAAAAAACAAATCTCATTTACAAAAAGACTATTAATAGCTTTAGTCTTAGGAATAGTCTTTGGGTTGACTATGAAATATTTCTATGAATCAAAGCCAACCATAATAAAAGAAACTATGAAATGGATTAATATCATAGGTATAGGGTATATAAGATTAATTAAAATGATGGTAATACCACTCATACTTGTCTCAATAATATCTGCAATAGTAAAATTAACAAATAGCCAAGACGTTTGGAAAATGAGCTTATCTGTAATATTTATACTCATATTTACAGCTGGAATTGCTGCAATAATTGGTATTTGTACGTCTCTCTTCTTTAAGTTAACAGCAGAAGGACTCCAATCTGGAACAGATGAGATTATGCAAGGTACAAGATTAAATCAAGGTCTTGAAAGACTACAACAAAATCCAATTACACAAAAATTATCGGAACTTATCCCTGAAAATATATTTGCAGATATGGCAGGAACAAGGCCAAATTCAACAATCGGGATAGTAATATTTGCTGCCTTAGTAGGCATCGTCGCTCTTAGAGTTTCCAAAAAAAAACCAGAATCAATAGAATTTTTTAAAAAAATAATATCTACAGTACAAGATTTAACTTCAGGACTGATAATTTTAATTATCAAGTCAACACCTTATGCTATATTAGCAATGATCACAAAAATATCAGCAACAAGCGATATTTCAAATATCATGAAACTTGGAAAATTTGTGTTTGCTTCTTATGTTGCTATTGGTATCACACTTTTAATGCACATGACATTAATTGCACTTAACAGACTAAATCCAATTACATTTATTAAAAAAGCATGGCCAGTTCTAACATTTGCATTTATATCTCGTTCTAGCACAGCAACAATACCTGTTAATGTAGAAGTACAAACTAAACAATTAGGAGTTAGCGAGGGAATTGCAAATCTATCAAGTGCTTTTGGAGCATCAATTGGACAAAATGGTTGTGCAGCCCTCCATCCTGCCATGCTAGCAATAATGATTGCTCCTACTCAAGGAATAAATCCAACAAATCCTCTATTCATCCTCCAACTTATAGGAATAATAATAATAACCTCATTTGGAGTTGCTGGAGCTGGAGGAGGTGCAACAATAGCTTCTTTAATAGTTCTCTCATCAATGAACCTGCCCGTTGAGCTTGTTGGACTATTAATATCAATTGAACCTTTAATTGACATGGGTAGAACATCTGTTAATGTCAGTGATTCAATGGTTGCAGGCGTAATAACAGCAAAAACTCTTAAACAATTAGACAGAAATATTTATAATAATAAAAATGAAATAGCACAATAAGGGATTCTATGAAAATAATAATTATTGGAGGCACGGCTGCAGGAACCAGTGCTGCTGCAAAAGCAAAGCGAACAAATAAAGAATTAAGCATTACTATTTACGAAAAAACAAACATTACATCTTTTGGAACTTGTGGACTCCCATATTTTATTGGAGGTTTCTTCGATGAACCAAACAATATGATAGCAAGAACATCCTATGAATTTGCACAAAATGGAATATCAGTATTCACTGAACATGAAGTTATTAAAGTAGATACAAAAAACAATACTATTAAAATAAAGAATCTTAAAACAAAACAGATATTCAATGACACTTATGATAAATTAGTAATTGCAACAGGAGCAAATCCTATAATTCCTCCAATTAGCAATATTCAACTAAATAATTTTTATACAGTAAAAAACATGCAAGACGGAAAGGAACTAAGAGCGCTTTTTGAAAAAAAAACCATCAATGATATAGTAATAATCGGAGCTGGATATATTGGAATTGAAATGGTAGAAGCTGCTAAAGCCCTAGGAAAAAACGTAAGAATAATTCAACTAGATAAGCGAATACTAATTGAATCATTTGATAAAGAAATTACTAACATAATGGAAGAAGAACTAAAAAGCAATAATGTTTTAATCCATACAAATGAATTTGCAAAAAGCTTAATAGGTAAAGAAAAGGTTAAAGGGATCATTACAAATAAAGCTGAATATAAAGCAGATCTTATAATTCTTTCTACAGGAGTAAGACCTGCTACTGAATTCTTAGAAGGTCAACTTGAAACACTACCAAATGGTGCAATAATTGTCAATGAATATGGTGAAACCAGTGTAAAAAATATCTTTGCTGCAGGGGATTGTGCTACAATCTATAATATTGTAAGTAAAAAAAATGATTATATACCTCTTGCAACAACAGCTAATAAATTAGGAAAGGTAATCGGAGAAAATTTAGCAGGAAGACGTGTTTCTTTTAAAGGGACATTAGGATCTGCATCAATTAAAGTCTTATCTCTTGAAGCAGCCAGAACTGGTCTTACAGAAAAAGCCGCTTTAAAGCTTGGAATTAAATATCAAACAGTATTTATAAAGGATAAAAACCATACAAATTATTATCCAAATCAAGAAGATTTGTATATTAAATTAATATACAATGAAAAAACAAAAGAAATCATTGGAGCACAAATAATTGGAAAAAATGGAGCTGCAATAAGAATGCATGCACTATCTTTAGCAATTTATTCAAGACTTACAACAAAGGAACTTGGAATGATGGATTTTTCATATTCTCCACCATTCTCAAAAACTTGGGATGCATTAAATGTTGCAGGTAATGCAGCAAAATAACTAATTAAGTTTTATTATTTTAGTTCTTCATACTAAACGGCTGCCCAGTACTTGCAAGAACATCTCGCCAGAAAGAACCATTTATATTCACTTTATTTCTGGCAATTACTGCCATCTTTATTGGTATATGCACAAACTTTGTACTCCACAAGCTAATTAATAACTTTGTCTTCCCTGCCATAGCCGCATGAACAGCATTTGAACCAAGACGAGCACAATAAAGAGAATCACTAGCATTAGCCGGTGAACTTCTAATAATATAACTAGGATCAATATACTTAAGAGTGATTGGAATATTCTTTGACTCAAAATATGCCTTAATCTTAGCTTTAATATAAAGTCCAATATCCTCATAAAGCAAGTTACCAGAATCATCTCTTTGGCGATTATTAAAATCAAAATATTTTTGCCCTGCTCCCTCAGCTATTAAGATTACTGCGTGAGGTATTTCATCCAAATTCCCCTTTGACAAAAGTCTTCTTTCAAGATGAGCAAGAAATCCATTAGGACCCTCAATATCAAAGTCTAGTTCTGGTATCAGACAAAAATTAACATCATTAGAAGATAAAGCTGTATAAGCAGCAATAAACCCAGAATCTCTACCCATAACCTTAACAAGACCAATTCCATTATAAGCACTATTTGCCTCAAAATGCGCTCCAGCAACTGCAGCAACTGCTTGTTCTACAGCTGTTTCAAATCCAAAAGATTTCTGAACAAACATAAAATCATTATCTATTGTCTTTGGAATACCTACAACGGCAATCTTCAAATTTCTTCTCTCTATTTCCTCAGCAATTAGAACAGAACCTTTTTGTGTTCCATCCCCACCAATATTAAAGAGCATATTAATTCCCATTCTTTCCAAAGTATCAACTATTTCAATAGGTTTAATTCCCCCTCTTGATGAACCAAGTATTGTACCGCCAAACTGATTAATATCATCTACTATATCAGGATTCAGCTCAACAAAATTTAAATTAGCATTTGGCAACAAACCCTTATATCCTAATTTAACTCCAAAAATATTACGAACCCCATATAATTTCCATAAGGTTCTAACAACTGAACGAATAACATCATTAAACCCTGGACAAAGACCTCCACAAGTAGTGATTGCCGCTTTAACATGCTCTGGAATGAAATAAATCTTACTTCTAGGTCCAGCCTTTTCTAAAAAAATATTTTCAAATTTATCACAAACATCTTCATTTTTATAAATATTAAACCTAATCTTATTAATCTCATCAGCAAAATGAATATGACCCTCATTAGCATAAAAATCAATTAAAGGATTATCTTGTTTACATTCTCCTAAATTTTCGATTTTAAAATCTAAATCTTCAAAACCTAAATTCTTATTTATCAAAAGACCATTCATTAAATTATTCCTCCAAAACAAGTATCATTATCATTCTGCTATCTCCTAATAAATTGACTTTGATCCTTAATCATATCGTATATATCATCATAGATATAAGGCGAACCCTCAACTGGAGACTTAATTAAATTATTTGCAATAAACTCAAAATACTTATTGAGTTTAGAGTTTTTATCAAAATCAGTAAATGGAATTCTATTATTAACAGATTCTCTAAAACTTTTTGCAAATGGAATAAAACCAATAAATTCGACTGGTATATTAATATTATTTTTAACAACGTTTATTAAATTTTCACACATAGCTATTTCTTCACTAGATTCTATTCTATTTAGTACAACCCTAGGATAAAAATTATTCATCATCTTTTTTACCTTAAGCGATGAACTCAAAGATACAGCCTCAATTCCCGTAACCAAATCTTTAAACTTAATGTTTGTACCTTCTATTTTATTTTTAAAAAAATTACTAATATATTCACGCTCAGCGCTCTTTGGAGGAAAAGTTAAATATAAAAGACGATAAAGTGCATTTTTTAAAAAAGAATAAGCATTAAGAATTGAAGGCGTTTCTGGAACAGTAACAATTATACCACTGTAAGCTGCCAAATAAAAATCTACTGTATTATAAGATGTACCTGAGCCCAAATCTATGAAAACAAAATCAGCAACAAGATCTCTTTGAATTGACTCTATGATCTTCTTTTTAATAGAAAAAGGAATATTGGCTGTTCCAGTATAAAGAGCATCCCCTGGGATCAAATAAAGCTTTTTATAAGGTGTTTTAAGAATTAAACTTGAAAAATCTTTTTCACGCTTATTAATAAAAGAACCTATTCCAATACCAACATTCTTCACTCCTAAACATGTATGTAGATTAGAACCACCAAGATCAAGATCAACAAGTATTACAGTTTTGCCTAAACTTGCAAGTTTATAACCAATATTAGCAACAAAAGAGGTTTTGCCAACCCCACCTTTTCCACTTGCAACAGGAATAATCTTAGTCATCTTCAAATTCCTATCAATCATTTCTATTATTTTTATTAAATTTTTTCATAAAATCAAAAAGACCTAAAAATCCTAATCTCTTAGGCTCTACCTTAGAAGAAATATCATCTGGTTTAGAAACCGATATTAAGTCTTTAATCAAATCTTTATTATTTGTAAAACTCTCAATTCTATCGGGTTTACCACAAATCACAATTTTATCATCCTTTAAGAAAAAATAATCTCCATCCACAAATTCATATCTAGAATTGCTTAAATTTCTAACAGCGATAACAGTAATGCCCTTTTCCCTTCTTAAGTCAGCCTCAAGAAGAGTTTTTCCAACATACTCTTTAGGAATAATAGTCTCAGCAACAATAATATCATAACCAACAATACTGTATGTAGAAAGATTAGGAGATACTAATAGTGGGGTCAATCTTCTTGCAGCATCCTTACTTGGAAATATAATTTTCGTAGCACCAAGAGTTTTTAATATCTCAGCATCATCATTATCTTCAGTTTTAACATATATATCTTTAATACCTAAAAGATTACAATAATGAGTAATAAGAGCACTCTTTCCAAGGTCATTATCAAAATCAATAATCACAGCATCAGTATCTATAGGAATAATCTTTTTTAAAGCATTTTTAGTAAATTGATCTAGAACAAAGCTTTCTGTAGAAATAACATCATACTCTTCAACCAACTCTCTTGATGTATCAACAATAATAATCTGACAATCAAGTTTACTCAAATTTTCAAGAACATGTATACCTAGTTTGCTAAGACCAATAATAACAAATGTTTTCATTCTTTCTCACCCTACTAAAATATCTTGTCTTGGTCTTGTAAATTCTTCAAAACGAGATCTTCGTGACCCAAAAATTGCCATAGAAAAAAGCCCTATTCTACCTGCAAACATAGTAAAAATTATAATTACTTTACCTAAAAATGACAAATCCTGTGTAATACCAACTGACAAACCAACAGTACCAAAAGCAGAAAAAATTTCATATCCTAAACCAATAACTCTACACTTACCACCACCCTCAGTAGCAAGAAGAACAAAAAACGCAAAACATAAAATAAAAATAGCTCTTACAAAAAATAAAAGTGCAAATCTTATACTATCAACTGAAACCTTATAAGAACCAATAATATAACCATCACCATTTTGACCATTTTGAGATTTCACTACAGCAAGAACAATTAAAAAGAAAGTGGTAATCTTAATTCCTCCAGCAGTTGAGCCTGGAGCACCACCAATGAACATAAATGGCAACGAAAGCATCTGAGTTTTACTTGTGATAAAAGAATTTTCAAAATAACTAAAACCAGCCGTTCTTGTACTTATTGAATAAAATATCGAATTCAATATGAGAGCTCCAAGTGAATAACCCTCCTCAAGTTTGTGAATCTCTGAGAAAAAAAATACAACTGCACCAAAAACAATTAAAAAAAAGCTAAGTAAAAAAACAATTTTAGCATGAAGAGACAGCTTTTTCCTATATTTAATAGTATTTGTAACATCACGATACACCATAAAGCCAAGTCCCCCACAAACAATTAAAATAGCAACAACAACTATAGCCTCAGGAACATCACGCCAAGCATAAATACTCTCAGAATGCATAGAAAACCCTGCATTACAAAATGCTGAAATTGTAGTAAACAAAGCCTCAAGCAATGAAATCCTAACACCTCGAAGTTTAAAACACAATAATATTAATACTAGCCCAATTAGTTCAATTAAAAAAGTTATAAAAAGTATACTTTTCAAAATCTTAATAGGATTATATTCAATATTTGAAAGAGAATATTGCTTTATTATTCTAGCATCAGTTAAGTTCAATTTACGCTTAGGAATAAGCAAATAAAAAGTCGCAATTGTTATAAAACCAAGACCTCCAAATTGAATCAACAGCATTATGACAATAAACCCAAAAGTAGAAAAATTTTCCATCTTTACAGTAACAAGTCCCGTAATACTAACAGCAGACACAGATGTAAATAAAACATCTATATAATCTAATTTTTCCTCACTATTCCAAGAAATAGGTAATGATAATAACAAAGAGCCCAGTAACATAATAAAAATAAAATAACTAAAAAGAAAAAACCTATCACTAAATTCAAATTTCAACATAAATATATAAGATACCACTACAAAAATGGCAAAATTATAGACCATTGAAATATTACCATAATTTTATTATTTTTAATATATGTTTGAAATTGAATCGAAAGCTTTTATTCCTCCCCAAAAAATTAAGGAAATTTTAAAATTGGCTAATCAAAAATTCAAATTTATCAAAGAAGCAATAAAAGAGGATACTTATTATTTTAATAAAGAAAAAATAATTAGGATAAGAAAACTTAATGATTCAGAAGAAATTGTAACATTTAAAGTTAAATCCTTAGAAAATGAAATAGAAATAAATAAAGAAATCGAATTTAAAGTGGACCATATAAGCAATTTTATATCTTTTTTAAAACAAATGGATTTTAAAATCCTATATAAAAAAATCAAAAAAAGTTTAATTTATAAAAAAAGAAATCTAAACATAGAAATTAATGAAATTGAAAATCTTGGATCTTTTTTAGAAGTAGAAAAAATAATTTATAATAAAAACAAGTTAAGCCTTGCTAAAATAGAAATTTACGAAATAATAAAAGAATTTAAATTACAAAAAAATATTGAAAAAAAATCTTACTTTGAACTCATACTAGCTAATCAAGCTAAAGAATAAAACTTTAAAGTCTAAACTTAGATATGACAATATAAATCCTTCATTTTGATATCTAGCAAGCTGAGGCCTACAAACAAATTTCTTAAAAATTTCAGATTCATTTAGAAAGTACCAATTATCATCTTCAAAATAAAGAATTCTGATATTATTATCATCTTCAAAGGTTAAAAATAAGTCATTTCGATAAATCAAAATATCACTAACCATTCCCTTGATCTTAATATTGGGACTTACATTTTGCCATTTATCACACTTAAAGGTAGATACACTTACAACAGGTCTATCCTTTGTTATACAACTTAGAACAATTGCAGCTTGGTCAGACTTAGAATTAGAAAGAATTTTGACAGAATTTGCCATATTTACAGACTGAATATTTGCATTTGCCCAACTCTTTCCCGTATCAACAATAAACTCAGAATTAACATAATCATTGATTTTATAATTATAAAAAATTCCTAAAAAAGGTTCAGAAATAACACCAATACTTGAAATATTAACATTGGCATTGCCTTTAGAGGTATAAGAATCCATGATATTGTTCCAAACACTACCATACCCTCTATTTGCAACAAAACTTATTTTATATTCACTATCAATTTTTCTTAAATAAGCCACATATAAATTATCTTGCTTATCAATGCTAATACTTACCAAAAATCCAATGTTATCTCTAAACTTAGGACTAATATCAATCCACTTTCGACTATTAAATTTTTTAACTATAAGTTCGCTAAAAAAATCATTAGTATTCTTAGTAGTAAAGGCTACATATAATTCTCCTTTAGAATTAACTGCAAAATCAAAACACGCAATATTAGTAATATTGTCATTAACAGCAGTACTTATATCAAACCAACCAATATTTTCAATAAATGAAGAAACCTTAATATTATCACTATGCTCCATCTGATAAGCAAGATAAATACTACGGTTATAAGTTCTTAAAATATACCTTTTAAGTTTTGAACCCAATTGAAAGCTTGGTAAATCCTTTATTAAAAAAGTTTTATCTTGTTTTTTTATATTAGATGATTTTGCTCTTAAATCATTACCACTTATTATTGACAAATCTAAATCAGTCAAGGTAAAATTAATGCTTACATTCTCAGATGTAACATAGATCACAGCATAAAGAATGTCTTTATTCAATTCAAGCTTGATATCTCTTTTTCTTATCTTATCTGTGATATATTTTTTGTTAAAAACATCATACACCATATAGATAAAATCTGAATCTAGCGAACTATGAAAAGTTAAGATATAGTTAGAAGATTTACTAACTCTTAGATAAACACTCCCCTTCCCACTTTCACTTAAAATATTTAAAGGCTTAATTTCCGTTAATATTTGATCTAACTGAGAATAAGAACGAAAACTAATTAATATCCAAACAAATATAAATAATATATTATTTTTCATACTTGATAAGATCCAAAAATACAAAAACATACTCAATTAAAGATATAATAGTCAAAAATGCAGATATAAAATATATCATTCCAACACAAAAAGAAAAATTGAAATCTAGATTTAAAATTGAACTAATAAAATTCTCAACAAATATACTAATTTTCAATTTATCTAAACTATAAAGAAAAAGACTGGAAAATGTCGCAATAGCATAAAATAATGATTTCAATTTACCTAAAAACTTAGCTTGCTGAACTACATTAAACTGAATAATTAAATTTCTAACAACACCAACAGAAATTTCACGATATATAAAAATTACAAAAAAATAATATGGCGTAATGCCTTTATAAAAGAAAAAAACAAAATAAGTCAAGTGTTGCAACACATCTGCATAAGGATCTAAAATCTTGCCTACATTACTAACCAAACCATATTTTCTGGCAACATATCCATCAATAATATCTGTTACTTCATTAAAAGTAATTAAAACCCAAACTAAGATTAAAAATAAAGAAAGATTCCAAAAATCTTCAAGAAAAAATATAAATAAGATAATAAAAGATAATATAATTCTAAAAAAAGTTATTTTATTTGGACTAATTATACTCTTGAAATTCAATCTATAAAATCTCCTTATTATTGACCTTCAATCTCACAAATTCAAGAGCTTCTTTTAAGGAAAGTCCATTAATCTGATCATTTGCCCTGGTTCTAATCGAAATTTTTTCTTCTGCCACCTCCCTTTCTCCTATTATAAACATATAGGGGACTTTTTGAACTTGACATTGTCTAATTCTTGCGCTCATCCTAGTATTACTATCATCATCAAGTTTTATTCTAATGCCTTCATTTTTAAAACAAGACAATACTTTTAAGGCATACTCTTGTACAATATTGTTCACAGGAATAATTACAACTTGAAGAGGTGCTAACCACACAGGAAATGCTCCGCCATAATGTTCTACCAAAATTCCAAAAAATCTCTCAATAGAACCAAGAAGAGCTCTATGAATTAAAAAGGGTTGCCTTTCCTTGCCATCTTTTGCTATATAAGTCATTTTAAATCTTGAAGGAAGATTAAAATCAAATTGAATTGTACTCATCTGCCACTCTCGACCAAGAGAATCAATGATTTTAAGATCAATTTTAGGTCCATAGAAAGCACCACCTCCTTCATCAACGTTATAAGCAATACTTAGATCAGTTAAAGCTTCCTCTAAAACTCTTACTGACATTTCCCAATCGTCCTTATCTCCCACAGCTTTGTCCGGCTTTGTAGAAATATACGCTCTTAAGTCAGTAAATCCAAATTTATTCCACATATAAAGAGCAAATCTTAAAATCTCTTGAATCTCAGACTTAACTTGCTCATAAGTGCATATAATATGTGCATCATCTTGCGTAAATCCTCTAACACGCATAGTACCATGAAGAGCACCTATCTTTTCATACCGATACACCATACCAAGTTCAGCCCATCTAAATGGCAAATCTCTATAAGAATGCTTTCCAGTATTATAAATTGCAATATGAAATGGACAATTCATAGGTTTAACATAGTAATTATGCTTATCTATCTCCATTCTTTCAAACATACTTTCTTTATAAAAATCTACATGCCCCGAAGTCTCCCAAAGCCAAGATTTACCAACATGAGGCGTAAAAAGTATATCATAACCATTCCTAAAATGTTCTTCTCTCCAAAAATCTTCTATTAAAGCTCTTACCCTAGCACCATTTGGGTGAAAAAATATAAGACCAGGACCTATCTCTTCATGAACAGAAAACAAATCAAGCTCACGCCCAAGTTTTCTATGATCCCTCTTTCTTATCTCTTCTTTTAACCTAAGATATTCTTTTAACTCTTTTTCATTGTTCCATAAAGTTCCATAAATACGAGTAAGCATCTTATTTTTCTCATTGCCACGCCAGTAAGCACCGGCGATATTAGTTAATTTAAACGCTTTTGGATCAATTTTACTCATACTGTCAACATGAGGGCCCTTACAAAGGTCAATAAAATGATGACTTTTATATATCGAAATCTCATCTTTAATATCAAAATCCTGAATTAAATCTATTTTATAAGGCTCATCTTTAAAAAGCACCAAAGCATGCTCTTTAGTTATTACTTCTTTTATAAAAGAACTCCCTGTCTTTAGAATCTCTCTCATCTTTTGTTCTATTAATAAAAGATCATCTTCTGTAATCTGTTTTTCAAAATCAAAATCATAATAGAATCCATTTTTAATTGGAGGCCCTATGGCAATCTTAGTATTTGGAAATAATTCAATCACAGCTTCTGCCATAACATGTGCAATCGAATGTCTTTTATTATAAAGAACACTGCTACTATCTAAGTTTTCACTCATAACAACACCTTACAAATCCTAAGATTTTATATTATATAATTTTATAATAAATTTAAAATTTAACTACAGTCATAGATAAACAAGAAATCTTCTAAATTTATAAATATAATATACAAAAAAATTTGTTAAAAAAACAGATAAAAAAATAAGAACCAATAAATAAAATTTTCTAATCCATAGTTACTATAGATTCAATATTAAAATAAAGAGTCATAGCCAAAAAGAAAGTAATGGTAGAGGAACCACCATAAGACAAAAAAGGCAAAGGTATACCTGTAATTGGCAAAAGCCCTAAAGACATGCCAATATTAAAAGATGTATGAAAAAATAAAAGACTCAATACGCCTGCAAGAACCAAAGACATATACACATCTTTGCTTTTATTCATTATGATTAAAATCCTAAAAAAAATAAAAAAAAATAATACTAAAACTACACTAGCCCCAAAAAAGCCAAATTCTTCAGCAAGGATTGAAAAAATAAAATCCGTACTTTGAGACGGAACATATTTTGCATGAGTATAAGGACCTTTTAAAAATCCTTTACCAAAAATTCCCCCAGAACCAATAGCAACCTTTACTTGATTCAAATTCCAGCCAGCTCCCTTAAGATCAATATTTGGATCTAAAAAAACCAAAAATCTTTTAACTTGATAAGGTTTCATAAACTTTGAAATAAACTTAGAAAAGAAAGCTGAAATTAATAAAATTGAACTCATAAATAACATATAAAAATAAACAAATTTAATGGTTAAATTATATTTTGAAATAAAAAAACCTATAGCAGAAAATAAAAACACTAAAACTAATACTAAAAAAGCCACTTTAAAATAAAAATTATTTGAAAAAATTAAATATAAAATACTTCCCATATCTGCCTTATATTCATACCAAACCGGCAAAACCATAAAAAGGAACGAAAAGATCCCTGTTAAAGTAAAATATAAAATATAATGTATATCTATACCAGCAAAAAAGGAAATAAATATAAACATATTCAAATAAACCACAGCAGTACCAAAATCAGGTTGTAACAATACAAACAAAACAACAGGCAAAATTAAAATAAAACCAAAAATAAAAACAAAAAAACTACGATGACCCTCCTCCCTACTACTGTAGAATTTAGCAAGAGCTAAAATACTAATAATTTTACCAAATTCTGAAGGTTGTCCTCCTAATTTCCAAATGCCAATCCAAGATCTAGCTCCATTAACAGTAACACCAAAAAGAACAGTAAAAATCAAAGAAGCAATCAGTAAAAAATACAAAGGATAAATCATACCATGTACAATCTTAAGGTCATATCTTCCTATGAAAAAAATTATAAAAAACCCACTAAAAACCCATACAATTTGTTTAATATATTCAATTTTTATCAAAGAACCATTAGAGGTATAATCACTAGAATATATAAGTAAAACTCCAATAAAAGATATCATCACTAAACTAAATAATGTCAAAGCATCATAACTTTTCCTAAAAACAGCCATTTGTCGTCCCTACCTAATATACCACGGTCTATACTCTTTAAGAATATCTTCATAACTTTGATTAGCAAAAATCCCTTGCATCATTAAATCTATGGATTTAGCAGCCCACATATTATCTACATTACTTCTTCCTTCAACCAAACTAAAGATAATAATTTGTTCATCAGGAGCTCCACCATAAGGAGCAAGCCCAACAAAAGAACTATTTTCAAGACCAGTAACACCAGTTTGACCTGTTCCTGTCTTTCCTATAACCTTGACAGCTTTCGTAAGAACTGAATTTCTAGCAGTACCATAAGTTATGACATTTCTCATATAATTTTTTAAAAGTTTAAAAGTAGTTTTGCTAATAATATCTGTTTTCCTAAGAACTTCAGGAACATTCTCAAGAATAACTTCATTACTATTTCCATTCAAAATCCTATTAACAATCCTTGGTTTATAAACAACGCCTTCATTTGCAATCATAGCTATCATATTAGCAATCTGAATAGGAGTAGCACTCAAAAAACCCTGTCCGATTGAAAAATTTACAGTATCACCACCTACCCAAGTTTGATTAAAAGTTTTCTCTTTCCATTCCGGACTTGGAAGAAGACCAGAAACCTCATTTGGTAAGTCAATGCCAGTTTTCTCTCCAAAGCCATATTCTTTTGCATACTTAAAAATCTTTTCAATACCAAGGTACTTAAGTCCCAATATATAAAAATAAACATTACATGAATGAGCAACAGCTTGCTCTAAATTGACATAACCATGCCCACTACGATGCCAACAATGAAATATTCTATTGCCCACTCTGAAATATCCCAAACAATATATCTTTCTATCCTTATCAATGACCCTCTCTTCTAACAATGCTGTGGTCATAACTAATTTAAAAATAGATGCAGGGGGATAAACTGATTGTATTGCTCTATTTAGGAAAGAATAATCTTCTTTAGAATATTTATTATAAACATCATTCATTGAATAATAAGGATAATTATAAAGAGCTAACACACTTCCTGTTGCAGGTTTTAACACCACTACAGAGCCGTATCTTTCACCTAAAGTTTTCTTTGCAAGCATTTGAATATCCTTATTAATGTTTAAAACAATACTATTACCAGGAATCATATACTCTATAATAGAACCACTATCTATTTTTCTTTCTCTAGAATCTACTCTATATTTAATTAAACCTTCTTTTCCTCTAATATAACTATCATAAGTTTGTTCAATACCCAATTTGCCTATTGTAGAATTATTATCATATCCTTTAACATTATAAAAAGCACGAAGTTCCCTTTGATTGATCTTGCCAACATACCCGATAGAATGAGAAAAAGAATCATCCACTAAATAATTTCTTTTAAAAGAATATGTCCACAAAAGTGCAGGATAATAACTTCTTTTTTCAGCCACTCTAAACAACATTTCCGGACTCAGCTCAACTATTTCTACATCCTTAAAATATCCTCTAGGAGCCTCAATTTTAGAAATAATAAGCTCTTTTTCAATACCTAAAATACTTGATAAAAAATTTAACATCTCCTCTCTATCCTCAAGAGACATACCATAATATTGCTCCAAACTAATCTTTAAAACAAATATCGTAAGATTATTCGCAAGAACATTAAAGTTTGAATCTAGAATCTCACCTCTTGAGGCCTTAATTTTATCCACTCTAGATAAAAGAACTGTTGCTTCTTTATCATACAACAAGTGCTTCCCAATTTGCATTTTAAATAAAGTAAAAAGATAAGAAAAAAAAACGAAAGATAGAAGTAACAGCCCAAACCTATATCTGCCCTTCAAAATAACTTTCACTCTAGTATTCCTCTCTAATAGTATAAAAATTTTTAGTACAATAACCTAAAATCGGATATAAGAAATTCAAAAATACTATATTCAGCATGAGATTAAGATCAAATATTGAATAATTGAAACCTTTAAGATCAATAAAATCTGAAAAAACCATTGCCACAAACCAAATAATAAATTTTGAAAAAATAAAAAACACTGTTATGCTAAACATGCTATTTGGAACAACCATCTTAACTTTACCAAGAAGATAAAATATAAAAACATAACTAAAGACAAAAAATCCAAGTGGTAATCCATTAAAATATTCCATAATAAAGCCATGCAAAATACTTGATACCAAACCTAAATTAAAAACAAAGTTTAGAGAATTGAAAATCAAAATAATTAAAAATATATCTATTGAAAAAGAAAAACTAACATCACAATAATACTGAAAAATCTGTCCCAAAAATACACTAATAACATAATAGAGTACAAAAGATATCACTTCTCTACCCTACTATCACCCTTAATCAAAAAAACATATTCTAACTTGTCTAAAACTATTATGGGTTCTATTTTAATACTTAAAAGGGAATTATACTCAAGCACATTAAAATAAGTAATTTTTCCTATGTAAATCCCACCAGGATAATCGCTAAATCCAGCAGTAACAACATAATCTCCAATTTTTAAAGCACTTTCGGCTAATTTATTAACGTAATTCATCTCAAGAGCCTCTCCATACCCCTTGCCCTCAACAAGACCAATAAATTTGCTATTTTGAATTCTTGCAGAAACAAAGTTCTCATAACTGGTTAAAGGTAAAACTCTTGCAGTATTCGCATAAACTTTAACAACTTTCCCAACAAGACCGCTAAATCCATCTTGATAAGCAATAGCTATCATATCTTTTTGAACACCATCATTATAGCCTTTATTAATTGCCATTAAGGAAGAAATATTTGCATAATTCAAATAAATTACTTCAGCAGAAATAAAATCATTAGCATGTACTGAATAAAATCCAAGCTGTTCTTTAAGCCTAGAATTTTCCTGTCTTAACACTTGCACATTTTGAATTACTATCTCAAGTTGCTGTATTCTTTTTTTATAAGCTTCTACTGTTTTACCATAATCCTTATATTCATTTATAGCCTTAAAAAGGCTAGAAACAAAAATAAAAAAATCATGCATATTGCTTTGAATATACGAATTTAAAGTAAAAATAAAAAAATCATCTTTCTTTTTTGCATTAAAACTACCTGAATCATAAATCATAAGAATGATAGCAAATATTAATACACTTAATACCTTAATAAAATTCTTGAAATTAACAAGAAACTTCATACCTATTCATTAATAAAACTATATATATTTTTACTAATATCTATTCTATTGGCATAATCATAAAATAAACCGGCTCCAACAGCCACGGACAACAAAGGATTATCTGCAACATACACTGGAACTCCTGTTTCTTTTGACAAAAGTCTACTAAGACCCTTAAGAAGGGCTCCACCTCCTGTTAATATGATCCCACGCTCAACAATATCTGTTGCAAGCTCTGGAGGAGTTGCTCCAAGAGTTCTCTTAACCTCATCAACAACAGTACCAATAGGTTCTTGCAAAGATTCTCGTATCTCCATAGAATCAATAATTTGCTTTCTAGGAAGCCCAGTAACAGCATCTGTCCCTTTAATATCTATTGTTTCTACTTTTAAATTATGAATATCTGGATAAACATTACCGATCTTGATTTTTAATTTTTCTGCTGTTTGCTGCCCAATAACAATGTTATGAACACTCCTCATATACTTTATAATGCTTTCATCAAACTCATCTCCACCTGTCCTAATAGCTCTACTTACTACCATACCACCAAGAGAAATAACCGATATTTCAGTAGTTCCTCCTCCAATATCACATACCATATGACCAGTTGGTTCAAAAATAGGAATATCAGATCCAATAGCAGCTGCAAGAGATTCCTCAATAACCTTAACTTCACGAGCACCAGCATTCATTGCACTCTCTTTCACAGCCCTTCGCTCAACTTCCGTAATACAAGTTGGCACTCCTATTACCATTCTGGGCTTAAAAAACAATTTTTTTCTAGAAAAAATCTGACTTATAAAATACTTAATCATTTTCTCTGTATTCTCAATGTCAGCAATAACACCATCACGAAGTGGTCTTACGGCCTTAATGTTCTCCGGTGTCTTCCAAAGCATTTTTTTTGCATTACGCCCAACAGCTACTACTCTATTACCCTTACTAACATCAATAGCAACTACTGAAGGCTCACTCATCACCACACCATAATCCTTGATATAAACTAAAGTGTTGCATGTACCAAGATCAATACCAATATCTATCAAAAAAGATTTAAAAAAATTCAATTCAAGCTCTCCCTAAAAATCCTCTAAACTAATTTTCAGCCTCTCCCTTGCTTCTTCTAAATAAGGATCAATGCTTAATGCTTCTCTCCAATATTTTCTAGCTTTAGGATAATCTTTATCTTTTTTTCTATATACATCTCCTATTTTAACATAAACATTAGGATTTAAACTATTAATTTTCAAGACTTTATCATAACAATTGAACGCCTCATCATAATTATTTTTTTCAAAAAATATATCTCCATACAATAAATATACTTTTTGAATTAAATTACCATCAATTCTATCTTTTACAAATGTTCCATTTTCTTCTTGCAAAAATTTATTTATATATTCAATGCTCTCATCAATGTTCCCAGCCTTATAATTAACGTATGCCAAACTCCAAAGAACAAGATCAGACTTGTTCTCTCTATAAGCTTTTTCAAAAAATTTTAAGCTAGCATGATAATCCTTTAAAAGCTGATAAGAATATCCTAAATACTCAAAAATATCCTTTTGCATACTCATAAAAGTAAAACTACTTGAATATAAGGCTTTATTTAAATATTTAACAGAAAGATCACTATAATATTCACCTTTATGAGAATAAGCTTTACCCAAAATATAATAAAGTAAACCCATAGGAGCATCATCATTAATCGACATCAAAAACCTTAATCTTGCTATTGCACTGTCTAAAAATTGACCTTTCAAGTAACTATCATTCAACATTAAGGAATAATAAAAATATGAAAATCCAAGAAGCAAATTTAGATTAAAATCAAACCTGTTTTTCTTAAGGCCATTCTCAGCATAATCTATTATTTCTTTATATTCCTTATTATCCCAAAGAACAAGTAAATTCACCTCAGTAGGTCCTGCCTTTAAATAAGAGTTGGAAAAAGCCTTAAAATAAGATAAAACATAAAAAATAAAAAACAAAAGCAATAAACTTATCAGTAAATAAAAAATATATTTTAGATAATTGATCCCCATAAAGACTCTCTATAAAAATTTAAGTTGAAATCCATAAGCCGAGTTCTGTACTATGCCATCATCTATCTTGTTTTTCCATCACTGAAAAAATCATGCAATCTACCCGCAAGCACACCCTCAAGAGCCAAGGAAGCTTGCATACTTGATTTTGCTCCTAATGAGGTTTGTCTTGACCCTATTTATCGCTAAATAAGCGGTGAGCTCTTACCTCGCCTTTTCACCCTTACCCTAAGGTGGTAATTTTCTGTGACACTTTCTTAAGTTTAAAACCCCTAGGTATTACCTAGCATTATGCTCTTATTGGAGCTCGGACTTTCCTCTTAAAATACCTAAATGTATATTAAGCGATGACTGGACATCAACTTAAATAAAATAAAAAAATTAAAAACTTTATTCTAGAAGATCTGCTAAACCACCAGGAACCATTTCTAAACCAATTTCAAATTTATCTTGATAATATAGTATTCTACTACAATAAGGACAAAACTTAATATCATCCGGTTCACGCCTTACCTTATTTGCGAACTCAACAGGAAGTATCATATGACAACCCTTACAAACATTGTCAATCAAAGGCACAACCCCATTGGATTTATTTCTAATAATCCTCTGAAATTTAAACAAAAAGTCCTCATCCATTCGAGAAGCATATTTATCCTCTTCTATTTTTATAGAATCAAGTTTTTTTACAATTTCTAAAAGCTCATTTTCAAGACTAGTACTCTCAGTAGCATAAATATCTTGCTCAACCTCGAGCTTGTTCTTAACCTCGACTATTTCCTTGTCTATTTTTGTCTTAAGTCCAGTAATATGCGTCATTTTCTTCCTAATAGCAACCTCATCATCGATAATAGTCTGTAATTCTTTTTCAAGAGCCTCATACTCCCTTTGAGTTTTAATGCTATCAATTTTCTCTTCTGCTTTACTCTTTCTCACATTAATGTCTTGAATATCCAATTTCAAAGATGCATCATCTTTTTGGTAGTCTTTAAATTTAAGCTGTAATTCATCAAGAGATCTAATAAGTTCATCAATTTGAGCTTTTTTGGCTTGCAAGTACCTAGGAATATTTTTTTGTTTTTCCTCAAGCTCAAACCTAGCCTTATATATACCTTCAAGATTTTTAAGTATATCAATATTAGTTTCCATGAATCCTCCTAGTCAATTTAAATCTTCCAAATAATCTTTAAGTTTTTGAGTTTTTTTAGGATTTTTAAGTCGCCTTAATGCCTTAGATTCAATCTGTCTGATTCTTTCTCTTGTAACGTTAAAATGCAACCCAACCTCTTCAAGAGTTAAAGAATACCCATCTTCAAGACCAAATCTCATCTTAACAACTTCCTGTTCTCTTTCTGGAAGAGTGCCAAGAACTGCTCTTATTTGATCTTGCAAAACTACAAAAGATGTATGCTTTGCTGGATTTCTTATCGCTTTATCTTCAATAAAATCACTAAGAACAGAATCTTCTTCTTCTCCAATTGGTGTTTCAAGCGACACAGGTTCTCTTGAAACATTCTTTACAGTCTTTACCTTTTTAAGATCCCATCCCAATCTAGCTGATAACTCTTCATCTGTTGGATCCTTACCTAAAACTTGAACCAAATATCTTGTTTCTCTATTCAACCTATTTATCTGCTCAATCATATGCACAGGAACACGAATGGTACGCGCCTGATCTGATATTGATCTTGTTATTGCCTGACGAATCCACCATGTAGCATAGGTAGAAAACTTAAACCCTCTCTTATACTCAAACTTTTCAACTGCTTTAATTAGCCCAATATTACCCTCTTGAACAAGATCAAAAAAATGCAAACCTCTATTGGCATACTTTTTAGCAATACTTACCACAAGTCTCAAATTAGCTTTAATTAACTGATCTTTTGCATGCTGCATCATCTGCTTACCCTTCAAAATTTCTTCTGACATGCTTATTATCTTATCCATTGGATACTCATAATACATTTCAATTCTCTCAAGCTCCTTTTGAGCAAGCTGAGCTTCTGTAATTTGCTCTTTAATGAGATCTTCTCGAATATTTAAAGATTTTTCTATCCTCTCTCTTCTCTCAGGGATAGCTAAATCCCTCCCAAGAATCCTAAGATTTCTTACTTTATCTATCTTTAATCTATCCAATATAGACCTTTGTTGCCTCTTTAAATCTTTGATCTTGCTAGCAGAGTCAATATAATCATCTGAAAAAATTCGCAACTCCTCTTGATATAAAGGAACAGACTTAAGCATTTCTTTTATATCAAGTCTCTCATTAGCAATATTTTCTTCAAAAATATCTTCTCCAAGTTCATATAATCTATGTTTTTTTTCTATATATCTTACCAAACGATCCTGAAATGGTTTTAAAGAAGCCTTATAAAAAGAAGAGATCCTTTTTTTTTTGTTATAATAGTCAAAATTATTATCTTTTTCCCGTTCCTTTTCTTTTTTAAAAAACTCTTCTTTACTTACTCTTGAATAAATAGCATTAACTAAATTATAATAATTTTCGATAACAAGTCCTTCACTTCTCAGAATATTCTCAATTATACTCTCACCAGAATCCATCTGCTTTGCAAGCTCAACCTCTTGATGCCCAGTTAATAAAAATTCTTTTCCTATTTCCTTTAAGTAAAGTCTTATCGGATCCTCAGAATGACTATCCTTTAACAAACCACTCTTAATATACCCTGAATTAAAATCTTCTCTTTCTATAGTTTCATCTTCAAATCCATCTAATTTATCATCTATCTCATCATCATTTTGAACAGCATCATCCAACATCATGCATTGAGTATCAATTCTATTTGTTTCATCTAAATCCTCAATATCACAGATATCCGACTCCATCTTTTCATTAATCAAGCTTATTCCCTCATCTTCAAGAAATTCATAAACATAATCAATATTTTCAGGCTCCAAAATATCCCCTGATAAAAAAGTTGTTAAATCTCCAAACGTAATTGCTTTCTTATCTCCTAAATAACTTAAGATGGCTTTTACTACTTTTGAATTCTTTTTCTTAAAAGTCTGCAAGTCTTTATTCTTTGTATTATTCATTCAAATATATCCTCAATCGTTCTCTTTGCATATTTAAAAACATCAATTCTCTGATTTGTGTCTTAGCATCTACTAAAAAATTATCTTTGTTCATTTCCTTAAAAAAGGAAATTCGCTTTTCTACCTTTCTCTTTTTAATTGCAAACAAAATTTGTTTAACCATTTCACAATCCACTTCAAACTCTACCTTTAGCATATCTTCAAAAAAAACTTCATTAAAATTATACTTACTTCTTAATAAATCTTTTAAATTAAGCAATGAAACATTAGCACTATTCTCAAATAGGTTCTCAAAGCATACAAAAATTTTCTTTACATCAACATCATACAAGTCGCTATCAATAATATTACGCCTTATTATAGTAAAATAATTAAAGTCTTTCAATAAGGCCACGACTAAATATCTCTCATAGGTGTTTATTTCATAAGAATATGCATTTCTCCTATAACTTGCAATAGCACCCTTTTCTCTAATACTATAGTAATCTTCTCTTAAGGTTTCTAACTTAACACCTACTCTACTCTCAAGCTTTGATAAAAGAAGATCCCTTTGCGTATTAGTACTTGATAAACTTATCAAAGTTATAAACAAACCAATCATACTATTCAAATCTGTTGTTTTACTTAAATCATATTTACCGGAATATTTTTTCAACAGATATTCAAAAGCCTCACAGTTATTATTAATCATATTCTTCAAAGCAGACGCTCCCTTCTTCTTTAAAATATCTGCAGGATCAACTCCATATTTCATTTCAATTACACTTACATTAACACCAAGCGGTAAACAAATCTGATAAGCCTTAAAAGTAGCCAAAAGCCCAGCAGCATCATCATCAAAACATATTATTATTTTATCTGCATATCTCCTAATTAAAGCAAGATGCTCTCTTGAAAAAGTTGTACCAAGTGGAGAAACAGCAATTTTTACACCAGCTGTAAAAAAGGCAAGAACATCTATATAACCTTCTGTCAATATTACAGCTCTACTTTCCTTAATTACTGAAAAGCCTTCATAAAATCCATAAAGCAATTCTCTCTTTTTAAAAACCTCTGTTTCACTTAAATTGATATACTTAGGTCCATTATTTCCGCATATGTTCCTACCTCCAAATCCTACAACATTTCCTTTAAAATCTCTGATTGGAAAAATCAATCTTCCAGATAAAATAGAAAACCTTTGCTTTTTTTTTGAGAACAAACCACTCTGACTTAATATTTCATTAGAATATCCTCTTGAAATCAAAAAATCATAAAAACTAAACTTATTTGGAACATCTTGTTGCAAATAACCAATATTAAACAAATCAATAACCTCTCTTGATATCCCTCTTCCATTAAAAATATAATTTAAAACCCCCTGATTATTATTAAAAAAAAATACAAAAGTCTTAATCAATTTATAGTTCAAATCATATATTGTTGAAACTATTGCCTTATCCTGCCCTTCATCCTTAATTTTTGTGGTCTTCTTAATATCATCATATACAATCCCTATCCTACTGCACAAAGACTTAATAGCAGCATTATAATCAAGCTTCTCAATATCCATCAAAAAAGTTATGACATTTCCTCCCTTTTTACATCCAAAACAATAAAAAAGTCCTTGAGAGGGAGTTATAGAAAAAGAAGGTGTCTTCTCAGCATGAAAAGGACAAAGCCCCTTATAAGATGCCCCCGATTTAAGCAAACTAACACGCTCACCTACTAAATCTACAATATCAACTTTTTTTTTAATCAAATCTATCAAATTAGAATACTCCATACTTCTTTATTCCTTAGCAACAAAACTACGAATATAAGTATCCGCAGCTAAAAGATGGTCATTATAAGCTGAAGAAAAATTATGAGTCCCAATATTAGGATCTTTTATAACAAAAAATAAATAATTTGTGTTATCTGGGAAAAAGGCTGCTCTTAAAGATATAATCCCGGCGTTAGAAATTGGGCCTGGGGGATAACCTTTATTCATATAAGTATTATATCCGGACTCAATCTCTAAATCTGCAAAATAAATCCTCTTAGGATGAGGTTTGTTTAGTTCTTCAGTAAGAATATATTCAATTGTGGCACAAGATTGTAATGCCATATTAGACTTTATTCTATTATAGAAAACAGATGCAATTATTGGTGCTTCACTGCTAACTCTATACTCACGCTCGACAATAGAAGCAATAATCACTTTATTATAAAACTCTTCATCAGAATAAGACTTATGATCTATGCCAATAGAGCTAAGTTTGCTAAAAAAATTAGCAACAAAAATTCGAATTACTTCCTTCATATCCATATCCTTATAAAATTTATAAGTATCTGGAAATAAAAATCCTTCAAGAGAATCATAACTAAGTCCAAGCTTATTAATAAATTTGACATCGTTTATTAAATCCAAAAAACTCTGATCATCATTAATGATACCTGACTCATTCAGCTTTAAAGCTATTCTTCTACCAGTATATCCTTCAGGTATGGTAATATTGATAGGAAATATAGGGCTACCTTTCAACAACTCTTTATATACATTAAAAGTTGAATAATTACCATTAATCAAATACCTGCCTTCCCTAAATTTTTTATCACTACCAAAAAGATAAGAAATAGCTATCAATAATTTGTCAGACCTAATTAATCCTTTTTTTTGAAGCTCCCAAGCAATTCTTTTTACTCCCCATCCTTTTTGAACCTCAAATTCATATATCAATTCAGCTTTCAAAGGAGAAGAATTCAATAAATACAAATAAAATACGAAGACATAAAAAACAACAAATAATATAAAAAAGGAAATGAAAAATTTTTTTAGTGCCATAAGACCTTAAAATCTCTTTAAAAAAAAAAGCAAATCAAACTCCTATGCTTTTAACCAAATAAAAATGAAAAAAACACAATTTATAAATATTAACTAAGATTTGATTACAATAAATTCCAAAATATTTAAAAACTACAAAAACCTCAACATTAAATCTAAAACAACCAAACAAAAAAAATTAAACCTCACAAAATATTTATAAAAATTACACCTTAAATTGGGGAGGGTGGGATTCGAACCCACGTAGGCAATGCCAACAGATTTACAGTCTGCCCCGGTTAACCACTTCGGTACCGCCCCTTAAAAGAAGAGCCGACTGTCGGAGTTGAACCGACGACCTGCGGTTTACAAGACCGCTGCTCTAAACCAGCTGAGCTAAGTCGGCAATAGCAAAGACAATGGTTAGTTTATAAAAATACAATATATTAGTCAATAGAAAATACAGAAATAAATAAAATTATATTCCAAGAGAAAGAAAAATTTTTATAAAAAAAGCTAAAAAACAAATAATAAAACTAAACATCAAAATTATATAATTTTTAATCCTCTTTCTTAGAAAGATATAAAAAAATATTAATCTAGTAGCCTCAAGTCCAAAAGCAACAGCACTTAATACAATTGAAAATTCAAGTGAAAATTTTTGTAAAGAATACATAAAAACATTATAAGCTCCAGCTAAAAATATAAATAAACTAAGTAAAGCATTAAGAAATAAAATTAATACTAAAACTCTAATAAAAATCGAAAATAATCTTAAATCATTTGCCTTAAAGCTTTTCATAAGAATCTATAAATTCTCAAGTATAAAAAGAGCACGTCTAATTATAAACAACATATTATTACTAATAACATAATCTAAGCTAATCTTTGCATTACTTTCTGGAGATAATTTATAAGAAATATTAAGAGCACTTTGTATGAAAGTATTACTATTTTCTAAAAGGGCAATATATTTTTCCTTAAGATCAAGAAAATAACTCATAAAATTAAGAATTAGCTTTTTAATAGCACCAGTCTTTTTTAAGCACCATTCCAAGATTTTTTCCCTATAAGAATCATCATTATCATTTTTGATATATTTTTCATATTCCTCATTTTTATAATTAATCTCAAGATAAAAATCATAAACTTCTTTCTTGAGAGTACCAATATCTTTCTCAAGCTTAACATACAAATTCCTTAAGTCAGAATTATTTACAAGTACTACATTATTTATAGTCCTTAATATTTCCATCATTTTTACATCATAGATATCCTTAAAAAACTCATTAAGAAAGTAAAGTTTTTTAAAATTTGAATATTCAAATTCCATTCCTTTAAAAATTACACTATTTAAATTTAAAATAACACTATAATTTTTAATGAAGCTTTTCATTTCTTGATTAACAAGAACTTTTAAATCCTTATCATGCTCTTTAACAAGCTGATTACTAACATTTAACAATAAAATATTTTCATAAAAACTTTTTACATCTAAATAAGGAACATACTTCTTAGGTCTTAAAACTGGATTTTCATAATAAATTTTAAAAACATCTAAATAAGGCAAAGTTTTTGATAAATTAATAATCTTTAACATAATACCTAAAACACTTTTAAACATAGCATCAATTTTTAAAAGCTTTTCTTCACTCAAAACAAAATTCTCATTTGATTTTATTATTAAAAAATAATTTTTAATAATAATTTTTAAAATTTCTTCATTTATCTCAATATCTCTTAACGTATACAAAAGCTCAAAGAAACATTTAAAATATTTATCGACACTCGCAAAACTGGCACTAACTGTCTCATCAAGATTAGCAACATCAAAATTATCCACATTATCTAAAAGTTCCATATTAAATAAGGAAAAAAAAGACTTATAAGGAAAAAATGAAATACTATTTAAAACATAAAAAAATTCAAACACGTCTTCTACAACTTTATAAAGTTGTGAAGGAATTGAATTAATATAAGAACTAATTTTTACTTTAATAAGCTCTTCTAACTCACTTTGATTTTTCTCTTTTTTTAAGAATTGCTCATACACCTCAGATTCCAAAAAATCTTCTACCTTACACTTAAAATTAGGAATCTTGCTCTGAATAACTTCAAACATCGCTTGTTCAATAACATTATTATCTTCTAACATCTTGAAATATTCTTTAAGCTTCACTAAATGACAATAAAGTTCAAAAAACATTTCTACAAAACCTATACGTAGATACCCTTTCCTAAAATCTATGACAGGATATTTATAAATACTATTAATATGACTTTCTAATTTTTTTAGAAGATAAATTTTATAAATATCCTCTTTACTCTTATCTCTTTGCAAAAAACTTAAAACATATATCCATATCTTTAACAAAAATGATTCTTCCATAAATTTTTTGGATAAAAAATCATCAATCTGAATGGCAGAATCTGAATCTAAATAATTAGTAGAATTAACTGTAGATAATACCGAAGAATTCAGGCTTAAATTCTTTTTAATCTCCCTTAGTAACTTAATCCTTGAATCTTTTGAAAGTTTATCAATAGAATCATATATACTAATATTACTCTTGCTCATAAAACCCCGTTTATAAATATCAAATATAAATCAAACAAGTACTATTTTATGACATTTTAAAATAAACTAAAATTATTTTCTAACCTTATAAAAATAGTATTTCAACTATAATATATTTCTATATGAACTTAGGCACGAATACTAAAGATATAATGAAAATTAGTAAAATCTTTAATAATCACAACTATGAATTTTTCTTAGTCGGAGGTGCTTTAAGAGACTTGCTTCTTAAAAAAGAACCTTATGATTTCGACTTTGCAACAAATGCAACCCCAGAAGAAATAATGCAACTATTTCCAAATAACATGCAAACAGGAATAAAACACGGGACAATAAGCATAATTTTTAACAAAAAAATTTTTGAAATCACAACTTATAGAATAGAGATAGATTATGAAAACAAACGATCACCTAAAAAAATAAAATTTACAAAAAACTTAAATGAAGATCTTAAAAGACGGGATTTTACAATAAACTCAATTGCAATGAATATGCTTAACTGTGAACTAATAGACTGCTATAATGGCAAAAAAGATCTTAATAAAAAGATAATCAAATGTATAGGGGAACCAAACAAAAGATTTGAAGAAGATGCACTTAGAATACTTAGAGCTGCAAGGTTTGCATCTACACTTGACTTTACAATCGATCATAACACATTAATTTCTATGAAATACAAAAAAGAAAACATCTTGCTTTTATCAAAAGAAAGAATAAATAATGAATTTATCAAACTTTTAAAAGGAAAAAATCCAATAAAGGGAGTCAATTATCTACAAAAAATAAATTTCTTCAAATATTTTTTCAATATAGAAATAAACAAAAAATTAAAAAATAAAATTAATCTTTTAAATAAAAAAAAATTCTATTTAAAAGCAATAGTTATTTTTACAATAAAAAAAGATATACAATGCTTAAGAGAAAAGTTAAAATTACTTAAATTCTCAAACAAAGATATAAAACTGATAATATTCTACAGAATCATTATTGATGAAATCAACGCCTTAAAAATTAAAAGTCTAAACAATGTCAGAATTCTACTAAGTAAAGCCACCAGAGAAAACTATAAGGAAATATTTGACATATATAAAGCTATTAAAGGAAAAGACGCTAAGCTCAAATTCATAATGAATAATATAAAAAGAAAAAAACTACTAAGAGATCCCTTGTCTTTAAGAGAACTAAAAATAAATGGCAACGATATCAAAAACATTAACTTAATAGACAATAAAAATATTGGAAAAATCCTAAATCACTTGCTAACAGAAGTATTGAACAATCCCAAACTAAACAAAAAAGAGACTCTAATCAAAAAAATTAAAGATCAATATTTACAACATTTTTAAGCGCCATTTCAGCCGCTATCATCTCAGCTTCTTTTTTAGATCTTCCCTTACCATTTGATATAAATTTATCATTAACATAAAGCTCAACACAAAAAATCTTATTATGATCAGGTCCTAACTCTTTAACCAATTTATAACTTGGCGAAATTTTATACTTTTTTTGAACATATTCTTGAAGAAGACTTTTATAATCTTTAAAATCACCACGATTAAACATCAACCTTATATGAACTTCAAAAAGCTCCACTACAAAAGCATAAGCTTTCAAAAAACCACCATCAAGATAAAGCGCACCAACAAAAGCTTCAATAGCATCTGCAAGAATACCTTTCTTATTACGCCCATCATTACTTTCTTCCCCCCTACCAAGTAAAAGATAGTTGCCAAGATTAAGTTCTCGAGCAATGCTGGACAGAGATTCTTCACTAACAATATAAGATCTGGCCTTACTAAGCTCGCCCTCACTTTTATCAGGATAAAATTTATACAAATAATCTGTAATAATAAGATTCAGGACAGAATCTCCTAAAAACTCCAATCTCTCATTATTAGAATATCCTTGATCAAATTCATTCGCATATGATGAATGAATTAAAGACATATTTAACAAAACAATATCATTAAAATTAATATGCAAACTCATTAACAAATCATCTAGTTTTCTTTTGCGATCCTTATCAAGCTTCATTACAAGAATACCCATTAATCCTTTTTTTTCTCAATAAAAGCAACAACATCACCTATAGTTTCAAACTCACTAGCTTCATTCTCTGGAATCTTATCATCAAATGCTTCCTCAAGCAAATATAAAAGTTCATAAATATCAAGACTGTCTGCACCAAGATCTTCAACAAACCTAGATTCCATAGTAATTTCATCTTCTTTTTTATCAAGCTGCTCGGATATAATAGACCTAACTTTTTTAAAAATCTCACTTTGATCCATAAATAAACATTCCTCGTTCAAATTACAATTCCAAGTATTGACTATTTCTATAATAACCACACTTTCCACATACTCTGTGCCTTACTCCAAGATTACCGCAATTTGAACATTCCTGAAGCTGAGGTACTTTTTTTTTCATATTTATACTGCGCCTCGTCCTACTTCTAGATTTCGAAGGCTTAAATTTAGGAACAGCCATCTCTTTGTCTCCTTAAAATAAACAAATATATCTTAATAATATATATATTATCAAGACAATTTGTCAATAAATTTAGATTTTAACTTTTTTTGCACTAATTCTGGAATAAAATTTGAGAGAGCAAAATTCTTATTCTTAATTAATTCCTTAACAAGATCTGATCTTACAAACAAATATTTATCACTACTTGGTAAAAATACTGTGTCTACTGAAGGACCAAGCTTGTTATTAACAATATATCTTTCAAATTCAAACTCAAAATCACGAAAAGCCCTGACACCTCTAACAATAAAGCCAATATTATTCTTTAAAATATAATCTAAAATAATTCCGTCATATCTATCCACAAAAATGTTTGACCATCCTAAAGATAAAATAACCTCACAAGTAAGTTCATATCTTTCAATATCACTAAGCAAATAACTCTTAGCACTATTATTAGAAACAAGGACAATGATCTTATCAAAAATCAATGATGCTCTCTTCACTAAATCAATATGTCCCCAAGTAATAGGATCAAATGAACCAGGAAATAATGCCACTTTCATAATTAATAAAATTTAAATCCTTTATTCATATCTTGAAAAAGCTTTTTCCGCCAACTAGGATGACTTTCTAAATTTTCAAAATCAATCTCCTTAAGTATTTTAAAAGATAAGTTATTTCCTCTAACAGATTTATCAACAACGAAAAATTTACCAATTCCCCCATACACTAAACTCTCATTTTGAAAAAGACCATTATCAGACCTCAACTTATCCATAGCACAATCAAAATGTATAGGCTTGTCCTCACCATCAAAGTTCATAGACATACACGAAGCAATATACCTGATTTGCTTCTCACAAACAGGACATATCTCTTTAATTCTCACATGCGATCTGCGGTCTTTAATAAAACCTTTTTGACTATTCACCTTGTGATTTATGCGTTTGCCAGAGTCAGTGTCAACAGATTTATTATCATTAGTGTTTAAAGATGTAGCCTTTTGTTTTTTAAGATCAGATTTTATCCTCTTCCTTTTCCAATAAGGAATTTTGGTGTTTTTTCGTAAATTATTGCCACTCACTTTATTTTGTTCATACTTCAATTTTATCTCCTTCAATTCTATCAAGAAAATAAATAATATCTCTCCCCCTTAAATTCAAATAATGTCAAAAGAACATTCCCAAATGAGTTCACTCATTAAAGACTGACCATAATAACTTATATCTATTACCCTATAATCACTTTTTAGCAAATATTTCAAAACAAAAGCCTCTCTTTCCAATTTTAATTTACCTATTATTCATAACTTATTATTCTTAAATTTATACATAATAGATAAAATATGTGCAATTATTTTAAAATACTTAGAATCAATAAAATCTCCCTCATTAACGGAAAAAAAACTCTCAGATAAATATTTATCCTCAACAATAGGAATATTCTCTTGTTTAGCAAGCTCTTTTATACGTAAAGCCTTCGCTCCTCTGGCCTTGGCCAAAATAAAAGGAGCTGGGAATTTAGTATCATATTTAATTAACAAAGCTAATTCTTCTTTACTCATACTTTATAATTAACACTCTTAACAACCCTTACTTCACAATCAAAATTTTCAAAATCGTGCATTGAAGTCAAGATTTTTATATCAGTTATATTATAACAAAAAAGAGAACTTTTCAGCTCTCCAATAATACCATCTAAACTCAAATCCGAATATATCCTTAATTTAGAATCAGAACTAACATTACTAATCTCACAAATAATTTTTTCCTTTTCATTAAAAAAATAAACAAAACTCCACTTATAAATCTTTTCTAGATCTTTATAAGAAAACAAAAATAATAAACCAGAACTTTTCAAAAATCTAAAGGGAATCGAAATAACAAAACCATCATTATTTTCAATAAAAATTGGAAACTTAACATCTTGTTGCCTCATTTTTACTTTACCGCTAAAATAATCACAAATTTGCATAAAATTTTCATTTCCTATGCTTCTTTGTTCATGTAAAGCCAAAAGAAACTTTAAAATAAACTCATCCTTTATATTATCAAAAATATTATTGAATAATTCTTGAGTGTTCTGCTCTACAAAATTACCACTTCGCCTAAGCATAACCCTATCATTACTTTCAAATAAATCGAAATCCTCAAATAAAGATGTATAACTAACACTAATTAAAAAATTATCTGAAGTATTAATCATCCTAGCAAAATACTTAAGTCCAACTCTCAAAGGTAAACTACTCTTTACTTCAAAGTAATCACCTAAAAAAAATACAAGCCACTTATTAACACCAATAGATTTAACAACTTCCAATTGCCCACTTAAAGGAAGATTTTTATCTAAAGCAACTTTGGGTAACTGAACGTTATTTAAGCTTTTTAATATCAAGGCGTTCCTTCACCTTCATTGCAGCTTTACCAATTCTATCTCTCATATAATAAAGCTTGGCCTTCCTTACCTTCCCTCGCTTTAAAACTTTAACCTTTTCTATAATAGGTGAATGCATTGGAAAAATTTTCTCAACACCAATTCCTGAAGAAATTTTCCTAACTAAAAAAGTTTGTCCAATGCCTTTATTTTGAATAGATATAACAAGACCCTCAAAATTCTGAACTCTCTCATTAGTGCCTTCAATTATCTTATAACTAACACAAACAGTATCTCCTACCCTAAAATCAAAGCTTTCTGTTCTCTTGCCTTTAGCTTCAATTTTTCTTATTAAATCCATCTTTTTCTCCTCTTTTTTCCAAATACTTAAGGTATAAATCATATCTATTTTTCTTTGTTTTTTCAACAGACTTAATAAATCGCCATTTCCTTATTTCTTCGTGGTGACCAGAAAGAAGCACACCAGGAACTTCTAACCCTCCAAATTCACAAGGCCTAGTATAATGAGGATACTCAAGTAAACCATACTCAAAATTAAAAGATTCCTCAAATAAGGAACTTGGACTTATTACACCATCTAATAATCTATATACACTATCTATTATAACAAGAGCAGCAATTTCACCTGAAGACAACACATAATCTCCAACTGAAATCTCAAGATCAACATACAAATCAATTACACGTTGATCAAGCCCTTCGTATCTCCCACAGATTATAACAAGTTCATTCTTCTTTGACAAGTCATAAGCCAATTTTTGAGTATACTTAACTCCAGATGGACTTACAAATATCGTGGTTTTTATTTTTGAATTTATATAATCAAGAGCATCAGAAATAGGTTGAGCTTTCAAAACCATTCCTGCACCTCCACCATAAGGAGCATCATCACACCTTTTGTGTTTATCATTAGAGAAGTCACGAATAGATATAAGCTCATAACTTATTATTCCTCTATCTATAACCTTTTTCATTATTGAATTTTCAAAAAATGGAGTAATGATTGAAGGAAATAAAGATAGAATCGTAATTTTCATTCTAAGAGTTCTAACACCTTAAGTTCAATAGTCTTCAAAGAACTATCAATATCTCCAAGATAAACATCTAAAAAGGGAATAAAAAACAATTTACTCCCAACTTTAACTTCAAGCAGAATTGACTCCCCACACTCCAAAAAAGACACAATAACACCTAATTTTTTTCCACTATTAACAAGCTCATAGCCAATAAGCTTACCAAAGTAATACTCACCTTCTTCTAATTTAGATGCAAATTCATCATCTACCCATAACTCAAAACCAATTAAATCTTTAATAGCCTCAGGTGTATTAAATCCTTCAAACTTCAATAATAATGAATTATTTACTAAAGATATATTTTCAACCTTAACTTCAACTGAAGAGCAACATTCCTTTTTTAAAACTAATTTATTACCTTTTAAGTCAAAAAAATCATTCAAACCATTGGATATACTCTTAATCTTAGCATATCCATTCACTCCATAAGATGACAATATTATGCCCTTCACAAACATCAATTAGTCCAAAATTTCTAACTGAACTCTCCTATTCGTTTTTGCAGCACAAGCACTAAGAAGCGTCCTAATAGCCCTTGCAATGCGCCCCCTCTTTCCAATTATCTTTCCAACATCAGTTGCAGAAACTCTTAATTCTAAAATAGTTGACTTCTCCCCTTCAACTACATTCAACTTAACCTCATCTCTTTTGTCTACAAGAGATTTTACTACAAATTCTATAAGCTCAATTTCATTGCCGTATTCTTTCATTAAGTCCTCCTAACTCTAAATTTTAAAATTTTCTTAACTGTATCACTTGGAATAGCTCCTTTGCTTATCCAATCCTTAAATTTATCCTCATTGATTTTAATCTGATTTTGGCTTTCAATAGGATGATAATACCCAAGCTCTTCAATAGCTCGTCCATCCCTAGGCGAAGCAGAATCCATTACCACAATTCGATAATAAGGCCTCTTTTTTGCCCCCATCCTTTTTAATCTTATTCTAACACTCAATCTACTATTCCTCCTTTACCTCCCAAAAGAGATGCTATCTTATTTTGAAAGCTCTTATTTTGCATTTTTTTCATCATTAAAACTACCTGACTAAATTTTTTTATAAGTTTATTTACCTCAAAAATTGTTGTTCCACTTCCCAAAGCTATTCTTTTTTTCCTTGAAGGACTATTTAAAATAACAGGATTCAATCTCTCTTGCTTAGTCATAGAAAGAATGATCGCCTCTTCCTTTTTAATCTCCTTTTCATTGATACTACGAAACAACATTTTTGATGAAAAAACACCAGGAAGCATTCCCATCAAACTAGAAATCCCACCCATACTACGCACATATTTAAATTGATTTAAATAATCTTCAAAATTAAAGTTAGCTTTTCTAAACTTTTCTTCAAGTTTTAAAGCTTCCTCTTTATCTATAACAGTTTGAGCTTTTTCAACCAGGCTAACAACATCTCCCATGCCAAGCATTCGTGAAGCAACTCTATCTGGATAAAAAACATCAAGATCTTCAGGCCTTTCTCCAACTCCAACAAATTTAATAGGCGCACCACAAATAGTCTTAAGTGACAGTATTGCTCCACCTCTAGCATCAGAATCAAATTTTGTAAAAATTACACCTGTAATTCCAACACTATCATTAAATTCCTTTGCAACATTTACAGCAACCTGACCTGTAATTGCATCCACTACCAATATTGTCTCGGTAGGAGTCAAAACATCTTTAATTTTTCTTATCTCTTTTAACAATAAATCTTCAACTTCAAGACGCCCTCTAGTATCTACTATCACAGTATCAAAAAGCTCTACTTTAGCATATTCAATGGATTTCTTTACAACCTCAATAGGATTATTTTCACCATCAAGAGTAAAAACAGAAACACCAATTTGCACACCTAAAACCCTTAACTGCTCAACCGCTGCCGCTCTAAAAGTATCTGCCGCAACAAGGAGAACTCTTCTATTCTCCGATTTAAGTCGCATTGCAAGTTTTGCACATGTTGTAGTTTTCCCAGAACCTTGAAGACCAAGCATCAAAATGCATGATAATTTGTTGACAGGATTTAAAATGAGCTCAGAATGCTTATCACCCAAAAAATTTACAAGTCTATCATTAACAATCTTAATAAACTGAGATTTAGGATCAACATTTCTTAAAACCTTAATCCCCCTTGCTTCCTCAACAACAGAATTTACAAAACGTCTTACAACTCTTAAATTAACATCAGCTTCAATTAAAGTATTCTTAATAGTGTCAATGGCTACTTCAATATTCTTTTCATTTATCACAGATTTTCCAGAAATATACTTTATAAAATCTCTAAAACCTGTACCTAAGCTCTCAAACACTAAAAATCACCTTCATTTGTAAAAAATTCTACAGAATATACAATACAAAAAAAGAAAATATTAATCAATATCTCCCCCCGTCAAATAGAATTTATTAAATATAACACTAGAAGCAGGTCCAACAACTGATACTTCAGTATCTAGGGAACTAAGCTTCAATGCTATTCTCTCCTTGTTTAACCTCTTTATTTCATCTTTCAACAGGTCAAAAAAACTTTTAAGTTTAAAACTTTGTCCATAAAGCACCAAATAATTAAAATCAAGAACCCTCTGAATATTAATAATAACTATTGCCAAATATCTTACTGTATCTTCCATTATTTTCTGTATAAACTCATATCTATCATGAAGAGAAAAAATGTCATATATCGTAACTTTTTTAAGCTTACCTTCATACTTGTCATAAAGTTCAGAAATCTCACCATTCATAAACTCTTTCGAAATCAAACGCTGAAGTGCAAAATTAGATATTAACATATTAACACAACCCTTATTTCCACATGTAGGACAATTTTTCTCACCTCCATAATCAATTACCATATGACTCACCATACCAGATTTATTATTAAATCCAGGATAAACATTACCATCAGACCAAATAGAAAGCTCAGCAGTATCTGTATAATCGAAAAACATGATATTATCTACATTCTTTCCCATGAATTCAGCAAGTGAAAGGTTTTTAACATAACTTTCAAGATACACTGTAAGTGAAAAATACTCTTCTAGTATAGCCTTAACAGGCACATCTTTTTCAATCCATGTACCATGACTATCATTAACAATTCCAGATTCCTTATCTTTAATTATGCCAGTAATACTAAATCCTAATCCAATAAATTTATCCCTTGAAAAATTATGTTTCCAGATAATTTCAATCATATGATCCTTAATTTTTTCCAATATTTCGTAAGCACTAACTGGTGGTTCAAAAGAATAAGTCTCACTTATTAAAACCTCACATTTAAGATTTGCAATTCCTATTTGAAAATAATTACTTGAAATAATTACTCCAATTGAATATGCAAAATCTTTATTAATATCGAGAAGGATTTCTTTTCGCCCATGCTTTCTAATATCTGATTCCTTTGAACCAACTTCAACTAAAATATTCTCTTTAATCATATGATTAGTAAGAATCGTAACCGCCGCATTTGTCAATGATAATTTTCGAGCTAAATCCGTTCTTGAATACTGCATATTTTTCAAACTAAGGAGTATCTTTTTTCTATTACTACCTCTAATTGAAACCATGTTCTCACCCTGCATAACACAACCTCCTTTATTTTTAAAATAAAAAAATATTCATAATAAGACATCATATCAAAAAATCACCCTAATATTCTAGTAGCACTTACAAGACAAAAAGAATCTTTTTTAATAAAAAAAAATATCTTATATTTTTTAATCTTGCAATATTCCAATAAAATATTAAAACGCAAAGTTCAAAGCTAGTTAACCAAAAAAAAGTAATAACAAAACTTTAAAAAGAATAGAAAAAACAAAATATAAACCAGATGCGTATCACATCACTTAAATATAAGTCATAATTTTTAAATACATTAAGACTAAAACCAAAATAAATAAACATACATACTGCACTAATTCATTCTAGATAATGAAATGTTAAGAACCACAACGCAAAAATCATTATTAAAGAACAAAGACAAAAAAAGCTTACTAAAACGATTCCACTATAAAAAATTTAATAATACTTATTCATGCTTTTCCTTGAAGTATGAAAATTCCATAGTAAAATCTCCTCTGCCTTTAGTAGAGCTTCTTAAAACAGAAGTATACCCAAAAAGTTTTTCAAAAGCTGCCTCAGCTTTTATTATTTCATAGTCCTCAATATTACTAATAGAGTGAATTATTCCACCAACAAAATTCAATGTAGAAACTACCTCCCCAGTATACTCAATTGGAGTTCTAATTTCTAACATCATTATTGGCTCAAGCTTAATAGGATTTGCCCTTTTAAAAAATTCATTAAAAGCAAGACCCGATACTGACTCAATGACAGACTCATTAATCTTACCTTTATCAAAATCCAATGAAGTAATCTTAACTCCCGTGTCAATAATCGGATATCCAATAATACCAGTTGAAAACACAGAAGTAATACCTCTTAATATCGCAGCTTTAAATAAAGAATCAACACTGCACTCAAACTCAATTTTATTGCCTTCACCTCTTACCAAAGGACTAACAATCATACCAATTTTCAAATTAACTTCTTTACCTGCAAAAATATTAACAAATTTAAATACGTCATTAACTTCCAAACTCAGACTCTCTCTATAACTTACTTGGGGCTTACCTGTATAAACATTAAGTTTAAACTCATCCCTAATCCTTATAATAATAATCTCAAGATGTAACTCACCCATTCCAGACACCAATAATTGCCCTGTTTCCTTGTTTTCCTTGTAGTTAAAAGTAGGATCTTCTTTAGCAATTATTTCAAGAACTTCTTTAAGTCTAGCATCATCAGACGATCTTTCTGGCTCAACAGATATTAATACAACTGGCTCTGGAAATACTAAAGGTTCAAGTACAATCTCATTTCCTTCTTCAACAAGCGTGTCTCCCGTTACAGAATGTTTAAGTCCAATAACTGCTCCAATATCTCCTGCTCTAATCGCATTAATTTGCTCATTTTTATTTGAAAAAACTCGAAAAATCCTTGTAAATTTTTCACGCTTATTCTTAGCAACGTTAACAACCCTTTTAGATGAATTAAGTTCTCCTGAATAAACCCTAATAAAATAAAGATGTGCAGCAATTGCACTAAAATATTGTACCTTAAAAACAAGTGCAGATAAATTTTTCTCATTTCTAGGATCAATTGACATACTTCTATCTGTTTTTAAAGAATAAACACTAAAATTTTTTTCAAAAGGACTTGGAAGATAATCTACAATTGCATCTATTAAAGGCTCTATACCAATATTCTTAAGACTAGTTCCCGCCAAAACAGGAACAATAAAGCCACTAATAGTGCATCGTCTAATCTCTTCCATTATAAGAGAATCATCAATGACAGAATTTTCAAGAAAAAGTTCAGTAATTCTTTCACTAAAATTACTAAGAGCATCTATTAAATTTTCTCTAAAATTTTTGACATTCTCAACAAACTCTTCACGCACCACTTCCTCAATCACAATAGGTTTATCATCCTTAAATTCAAAATGCAACTCTTTATTACGAATAATATCTACAACTCCTTCAAAGCTACTCTCACTTCCAATTGGCATTTGTAAAACTATTGGAACTATACCAAATTTATTTTTTATATCTTCAACTACTTTAATAAAATCAGCCCCCACACGATCCATTTTGTTAATATAAGCAAGTCTTGGAATACCATATTTTGATGCCTGTTTCCAAACCGTTTCGGTTTGCGCCTGAATCCCATCAACAGCACTAAAAATGACGATACCCCCATCAAGAACACGAAGAGATCTCTCAACTTCAGCTGTAAAATCAACATGTCCAGGAGTATCAATAATATTTATCTGATGCTCCCGCCAATAGCAAGTAATAGCAGCAGAACTAATTGTAATGCCCCTGTCTTGTTCTTGTGTCATCCAATCAGTCACAGTATTGCCAGAATCAACATCGCCTATTTTATGAGACTTACCAGTATAATATATAATCCTTTCTGTAGTAGTAGTCTTTCCAGCATCAATATGTGCCATGATTCCAATATTCCTAATTTCCATAAAGCCCTCAAATACCATGAAAGCTATAGATTTTGCTATAGCTCTCTTCAACTAAGATATAATTCTATAATTAATTAACAAATATAAAAATAAATCTTAAAATTGTTTTTATATCATATCACAAGATCATCATTTTCACTAAAATATTCTTTCTTATCACATGAACACTTACAATCATCCTTATCACATGAACACTTACAATCATCCTTATCACATGAACACTTACAATCATCCTTATCACATGAACACTTACAATCATCCTTATCACATGAACACTTACAATCATCCTTATCACATGAACACTTACAATCATCCTTATCACATGAACACTTACAATCATCCTTATCACATGAACACTTACAATTATTTAACAATGATCTATACATCCATAAATATTTTTCAAAATAAGCAATAATATCATCTAAAACATTAGCTGTCCCATAATCAGATTTACTATCAACAAAACACCTTATTTCAAATATATTCTTAAGAATGTCATTAAGATTACAAATAATGCTACTAATTGAAGGTACCAAATTTGAAGAAATCTCTAAACTAATTTCATTAATAAAAGACATCTTAATAAATGCAGAGCATCTAAACTCAGAATCATAACCAAGTGCTCTAATTCTCTCAGCTAGAATATCAATAACCTCCCCAACATAATCATAAAGATTTTCAGTTTTTTTATGAATCACAAAAAAATTAACACCCTTTATATTCCAATGAATACCTCTCAAATTAGCATAAAAAACATGAAGTCCTGCTAACAACTCTTGAAGTTTCAAGTTTATCTTATCTAAATAATCTTTTTTTAAATAACTTAAATTATTTGTCATATTATTCTCCTAGTTAAAACAATTTGATATATGTTATAATAACATACTAATATAAGTAGAATCATTATGCAAAAAAAATTCATTCTTATTATTTTAATTTTCACAAGCCAATTTATGCTTCTAGGAGCAAATGAAGACTTAGAATTTCTTTACTCATCAATTCACAAATTAAGAGCTGATTTAAAATTAAAAAAGTTAGAAATAGATACAACTCTTGAGACGGTAGCAGAAGAATATGCAATAAGTCTTAATGCAAATAAAGTATTAACTCATACACTCTTTGGCACAACTCCTATGCAAAGAGTCAAAAAATACGATCAATATTTTTATAAGATAAGAGAAATTCTAGCATCAGGTCTAGTTGTCGAAGATGTAACAAATGCCTGGCTTAAAAGTCCAGAACACAAAGGAGCTCTTCTAAACAAAGATACAAGTAAAATAGGTGGATACGTATTAAAAACACAAAACAATAAAAATATATTTGTAGTTCTTTTTGGAGAAAAATTATGAATAAATTGACATAAGTCAAATTTATTTTATATAATTGTCCTCAGTATTAAAAGGGTTCATAGCTCAGCTGGTCAGAGCGCCTGCCTTACAAGCAGGATGTCGGGGGTTCGAATCCCTCTGAACCCAACAAAATTATTTCATTCAGCAAGTATACAATTTTTTTCAATAAGCTTAAAATCTAAACATTTGAAGTTTACAAATTAAACAAATATTGTTCTTATCTAAATCCTTACTCAACTCTCTCAAACACAAGCGAGCTTCATTCTTATCTCTAAAAAGCAAAATAAAAGCTCCACCTCGACCAGCACCACTCAATTTCCCAGAAAGAGCCTTAAGTTCTAGGCCTCTTTTTATTACATAATCAAGCATGTCTGAGGATAAACCCAAAGACTTTAAATAGTTATTTGCAACATTCATATTATATGCCAATAAAGAAATATCTTGCTTATCAAAAGCAACACAAGAATCCCTAACAATATAACCAAGTTTTTTAATAATTTCAAATTGACCATTATCAAGAGAAATCCTGTAATTTAAATCAGATATTATTTTACTTACTACACATTCTCTCCTGACTGCCCCAATCAAAAAGTAAAAATTACAAGGTGCTATCCTTTTATAATTTAGGACACCATTTTTATTTTCTAAATAAAAAGTTCCACCTAACTCAATTAGCAAAATATCCATACCAGAAGACCTTCCATGAAAAATATCTTCAATTTTTCGTGCCAACAAAATTTTATTGTAACTCCTATATTCATCATGAATTACAATATACTCAGCAAAACACAAACTAAGACTGGCAGAAGAACCAAACCCCAATCCAACTGGAATCTGGGAAAATATTAAAAATTCAATAGGTCTAACTTTTTCAAAGTTATTATTAATAAAATGTATTATCTCATCTATTTTAAAAGAAGGCACTCCTAAGTACCTCCAAGAATCAGAAAAGGTGTAAACTAACTGCATATAAAGAGGTATTGTAGCACCAATAACTGGAAAACCATAAACAGCACTATGTTCCCCTAAAAGCAATATTTTAGAAGGTTTTTTTATTATAAACATCATCTACTGCAAAATTTAACACCTTCTAAATCTAGCTCTATTGGTTCAATATTAAATTGTTTAAAAACTTCAAAATTTGGCTTATAGACTAAAAAAGTTTCATTGCCAGCACCTAAAGCCTTAATTAAGGCACATTCTTTTTCAAGATACGAAATATCTAAAGGCAAATCAGCAGAAATACCTATCCTTTTTCCAATTTCTAATCCTATATCCTTTGCTGATTTCAAACTAGAAAGCAAACAAGCAGAAGAACGACTGGCATTAAGAACAATTTTTTCCATTATAATATTAATATCTCTTATAAAACTCATTAAAGAAGCCCTACGCTCACAATACTTAACAATTGAACTAGTAGTTTTAACCGGCTTGGGACCTTTCATTAAATAAAAATCACTAAAACACATTTGCTCTAAAAGCTCATACATAGGAAAATTTCCTCCTTTAAACCTAATAATACCACCAAAAAGACTTGTAGCAATATCATATCCACTACCCATACCTCCCTGAGCATACCGATAAGCTTCTAGACAATACATAAAAATTTGATTTTTAATAAAATAACTATTATTATTCAAAACCAAAAAAATTCCACATACAATCCCAACAGCAACAACGGCACTTGAACCAAAACCTTTCTTGGCACCACTATTTAAAAAAAAATTACTCGTATCAACATAAACATCAAAGGGAAAATCTTCTATATTAGCAAAATATTTTTGTTTTAAATACTTAAACATTTTAAAAATAAAATCATCATTATTTTCTATTAAAGTAAAATTATCAATTTTAGTTTTTTTAGCAAAAAAGCGCCAAGTATCATTTTTCCTAAAAGAAAAATAAGCTCTCTCTTTAATTGCAATTGAAAGTCCAAGGCCATTTTCTTCTAAAATAGAATATTCTCCCATTAAAAGCAAATTACCAGGCACCGAAAAATTAATTATATCCATTCCAAACCAATTCCAATCCTTGAAACAACAAAATCAACATCTGTGAAATTTCTAGTAAGTTCATTTAAAATGAATTCCAAATCTCTCTGTAAACATAAAATCTTCACCTGTGGTCCTGCATCCATCGTTTCGAAAATAAGAATTCCCTTATTTCTCAGATTAGCAATATACTTTATTAAGTCTATGGTAATACCTTTAAAATAAATAATAGAAGATGATAACATTAAACCAAACATACACTGATAACTTTTTACAATTTTGAGACCAAATTCACTAAAATTCCCTTTTAAAAAAAAATATAAAGCTTCCTTGAATATACTTCGACTAGATTTAACCCAAGCATCCCAATAAAACTCTTCTTGCTTGCAAATCTCCATGGCAACCCTTGAAGAAATTTCTTTTTCTTTACTATCAACTATAGCAAATATTATGCACAAATCATTAAAACAATTGAAACTGTTTACCTGAAATGCACTCTTAGCCCCTTCTTTTAGAAATGTAAATCCACCATAAATAGCTCTTGCTGCTGAAGCTGAGCCTATTCTTGCAAGGTCTGAAGCTTTTTGATGAGAATATTGATTAAAATATCTTAAAATACAAGCAGCAATAGATGCAAAACCTGAGCTTGAACTTGCAAGTCCTGCAGCTGTTGGAAAATTATTTTCACTAATCACCCTAAAACAAATATTTGGCTTATCAAGGATTTTTCTCGCATAGTTAAAAAATTTTATCTCTCTATCTTTTAATACAACTGTATTTGAATTTAAAATTATTTCATCCTTACATGACAGCTCAATCTCACTTACTGAATGAAATTTATCAATACTTACAGCAATGCTAGAAGTAGCTGGAACATTTAAAAATTTATCCCTCTTCCCCCAATACTTAATTAATGCCAAACTAGGATTAACCTTACATCTAACCTTCACATTAAACTCTCAAACCTTTTAAAACTTTAAGAGCAAAGTCAAGAGAATAAATCCCACTATCACTCATCTTCAACAATATTTTTCCTATTTCATCACTAGACACATTATAATCTCTTTCAAGAAGATATAAAATCTTCTTAACATGTAGTTTCATATGTCCTTTTTGAATTCCATCAAGAGCAAGTGCTCTTAAAGCCGCAAAATTACTTGCAAGCCCAACACAAGATAGAACACCCATAAATTCTCTCTTACAATCAATCTCCATAATCTTAAAGCTCAATACAGCTGCTTCATGAGAACCAGCCGAACCTCCTTTAAATCCAACCTGTAAAGGAAGTTCAATCTCTCCAATCAAATTATCATCAGAAACATAAAACTTACTAAGAGGTAAATATCTACCACTTCTTGACGCAAATTTATGTATACATGCTTCAAGCGCCCTTGTATCATTCAGTGTAGCAACACATAAACCCGTTATACCATTCATAATACCTTTATTGTTAGTAACAGCACGTTCTTCTTCAAAAAATCCTATCTTAGAAATAAGAGCAATATTTTGTGCCAAAGCCAAAGATTCTTTATTATCTCCAAGCAAATAATTAACATTTAATTTAAAGTTGGCGTTTAAAACAAAATCATTAGAATCATTGCTTAAAATTTTCAAAACACACTCATATCCAAATTCTAGAGTAATATGATAAGACACTTGCTCAGCTACTGAATTCAGCAAATTTGAACCCATAACATCACAAACATCTACATAGATATTTAACTTCTGAATACCAATTTCCTTAATAAACTTAGTTGAAAGCCTCTTAAGTCCACCACCCCTACGTTCCATATTTTGCAAAAGAGATTTAGACCAAAGATCAATTTTTGCAAAAAGACCAAGAAGCACATCACTTAAATCTTCCTCTGTCTTTATATAAACTTGAGCAATACCTAAGACTTCACCTACAGAATAACTTAAATTAGCATTTTCAAGAATCTTAGCTGCAAAATTTAATGCGGCAATAACTGATGATTCTTCTGTAACAATAGGTATAGCATAATACTTTCCATTTATCTTCAAATTCTTTACAATACCAACAGGCAAGGATAAATAACCAACATAATTTTCTATCATACAAGAAAGAAAATCTTCATCAGCAGAATCATAAAAAAAATCACAGGGATTTAATTCTAAAAGACTCTTTATCTCTCGTTTTTTATCTAAAATACTTTTATTTCTAAAATTCTCACTAAGCCTCATAAAACTTTTTAAAGCTCTTAACATTAGACAGCAAGGGATAACTTAAAAAATATTTATTGACCCTAAACTGTGCCAAATTCTTACTATTACTTAGAAGCATAGCCATCTTCAAAACATATTCATAATCCTTCAAAAGTTTATATAAAGCAACTTCACCTCCTGCAAAAAAAGCCCTCAGAACGGCTGATGCAACGCCTACCAACTTAGCGCCAAGAACAATTCCTTTAGCAATATCCATTCCAGTATTATACCCTCCTGATGCAAAAATTTTAGCTTTAAAAGAATCCTTAATACTAAGTAACGTTAAAACTGAAGGTATTCCCCAATTAGAAAAACAAGATGCAACATCCAAATTTTCTTCTTTGATTCCTTCAACCAATACCCAGTTAGTTCCACCACTCCCAGCTAAATCAACATAAGAAACCCCAAGATCTAGCAAACTAATAACAGAATCAGGAGAAATGCCAAAGCCTGTTTCTTTAACAATAACCGGTAAATTTGATGCAGAACAAAGGCTAGCAATTGAGTCCTTAATTCCCTTAAAGTTTCTCTCACCTTTTGAATTCATTAATTCCTGGCCTGAATTCAAATGAACAATTATAGCATCAACCTCAAGTTTCTTATTCATCTCAATTATCTCAAAAATTCCAAACTCTCTTAATTGAAGAGCACCAATATTTGAAAATAAAGGTATATTATCAGCATACTTTCTTAAGGCAAAATCTTTAATATATTCAGGATATTTAAATACAAGCTTAAAGGAACCCAAACCCATTGGAATTCCTAAATCATTTGCAATCTTAACAAGAGATATATTTAGTTCATTGCCCTCTCTAACACCCCCTGTCATTGATGAAATAAAAATGGGCATAGCAATATTATAACCAAATATACTCTCACCTGTATCTATCTCGCAAAAATTAAGCTCACTAAGTGCATCATGTTTTAAATTAACATAATTTAAAAAATTATCACTCTTACTTACATCTTCTTTATTTAAACAAATTTCAATCTGTCGTTTCTTATTATTTAATATATTAGGCTCGATACCCATAAACCCGGTATCCATCATCTCTAATTTCTTTTAAATAAAATCCTTGGGATTCACCAGGAACGATCTTATTTTCAAAAAAATCTCTATACTCATCAAAATTTGCATTGTGCTTTACTGACAGTATTTTATCAATATCCCAGGTTTTAACAACAAATTGAGCACCATCTTCAACTGTAAGCTCATAAATAACCATAATATTACCAGAACCATAAGAACAAAAAAGTATTTTCTCTCCACTAATATCTTTTTTTGCAAACACTCGCTTTAAATATGACATTAAAGACAAAAATATTGAACCAGTATATAAATTGCCCACATCTTTAGAAGCCTCAACAGAATCATAAAAGTCTATGGATTCTAAATAAGCATTTCTCTCAGATTCATCCTCACTATAATATTTTTTTAAAACATAATGCATCGATTCTATAGGCATTTTTGCAAAAGGTACATGTAAAATAAACCTATACTTAGAAAATAAATCCTTAATACTCATATTTTTCTTATATGCAAAATTTGCTAAAGCTTCTTCATTTGCCTTATTATAGCATTCAATAGAATATCGTCCTTTTACTTTAGCCTCAAGACTTCCAAATGGCCTAAAGAAATCATCAACATCATCAGTATAAACCCCAAATTCAGACAGATTGATAGATAAAATCTTTGGATTTTGCTCAATAAGCACTGCTGTTGCTCCAGCTCCCTGAGTAATCTCTGCTGTGGTCATATTACTATAATGTGCAATATCACTAGAAAATACTATGCCATACTCAGATTTATCTAAATGGCTTAAAATACTTGCAGCACTGTGCAAAGAAAGTGCAGAACCTGCGCATGCATGCTGAACTTGGAAGGTCAAGAAATTGTTTTTTAAATCAATACCAGCTAACTTAAGAGCCCCATAAACATAAGATGAAATTGATTTTGAATAGTCTACGCCCGTTTCAGTTCCTCCTAAGAATAACCTTATCTTATCTAATTTAAGATCATTATTATCAAAAATTAGCTTAACAGCAGAGCTAGCCATCGTAACACTATCTTCATTTGTACTTGTAAATCTAAATGCATTTTGAAAAGTTGCATCAATTGCTCTATTAAATTTCCTAAAAAAATTTTCATCCGCATTATATAAAGAATTTTCTAAAAGGACACGTAAATCCAAACAATTTAAAGGCAAAAAAACTCTAATATCACTAATACCTACCTTCATCATTTTCACTCCAACAAAAAAATGATTCTAAAGTATTATACTATAGATCATAAAAACATCAAAGTTCAATATACTATTATGATGAAGGGAGAAAACAAATTATGAAAATAGCAGTACTTCTATCTGGCGGAGTAGATAGCTCTGTAGCTCTTTATACAATGATAAAAAAAGGCTGTAAGAACATAAAATGTTATTATCTAAAAATATGGCTTGAAGATGAACTTTCCTACATTGGAAACTGCCCTTGGAAAGAAGATATTAATTATGTAGAGGCTGTGTGTAAAAAATTCGATGTACCATATGAAATCATTAGTCTACAAGATGAATATTATAACACAATAGTAACTTATGCTATTGAAGAATTAAAGCTTGGGAATACCCCAAGTCCAGATATATTCTGCAACCAAAGAATAAAATTTGGAGTATTCTTTGACAAGCTCAATGAAAATTATAATTTAATTGTTACAGGACACTATGCCAAAATAGAAAATAAAAATAACAATTACATACTTAAACAAGCCAAAGATAAAATAAAAGATCAAAGCTATTTCTTATCTCATCTGTCTAGAGAACAAATATCAAAATTGCACTTTCCATTAGGAAACCTATTAAAAACTGAAATAAGACAAATAGCACATAAAATAGATCTGCCTAATAAAAATAGAAAAGACAGTCAGGGAATTTGTTTTCTTGGAAAAATCAAATACAACGAATTTATAAAATATCATTTAGGAGAACTTAAAGGTAATATCATAGAAAAAGAAACGAGCAAAATACTTGGAACACATAATGGATATTGGTTTTTTACAATTGGACAAAGGAAAGGTCTCAAACTTAACAATGGACCATGGTTTGTCGTAGAAAAAGACATTCAAAATAACATCATTTACATCTCAAACAGCAAAAACTACTTAAGACAAGGGAAACAACAATTTATAGTACACAAAACAAACTGGATAAATCGACCATCAAATCACGATAACTTAAATGCCAAAATAAGACATGGAGAGAAAAAAATAAAATGCAAAATAGCAATGTTAAAAAACGATTTCATAAAGGTTACCCTAGAAGAAAAAGACTATGGAATCTCACCTGGACAATTCTGCATATTTTATCAAGAAGATGAATGCCTGGGCGGAGCTAAAATCCTCAAAACACTAACATAACAGCATATATGTTTAGACATAGTAATTTATAGGTATATCCAAATCCCTATAAATTATTGATTAATCTTAAAATAATCTACTGATTCCTTCAAATGTTTAACACTTTCCAACATTCTCTCAGACATTGCTGAGAGTTCTTCGCTACTTGATGCTGTTGTTTGAACCAACTGACTAACTTGTTCTATTGCATTCTTAAACTGTTCAATTTGATTACTCTGGTTAGAACTCTCACAAGTAATATTCTTAACAAGTTTAGCTGTTTCCTCCATTCCAGGAACAATCTGTTCAAAATTATTACCTGCTTTACTTGCAATAGTTAAACTTTCCTGCGCAATATCAATAATTTCTCTAGCAGACTCCTTGCTTTGATCAGCAAGCTTTCTGACCTCAGCAGCAACAACTTCAAAACCTTTTCCCTTATTTCCTACCCTAGCAGCCTCAATAGAAGCATTTAAAGCAAGTAAATTAGTTTGTCGGGTTATCTCATCAATAACGCTTATTTTATCTGTAATAATTTTCATCGCCTCAATGGCTTTAACAACAGACTTATGTCCCTCTTTGGTTCTCTCATTAGTACTAACAGCAATACTCTCGGTAGTAGACGCATTCCCAGTATTCTCGGTAACACCCTGAGATATCTGCTCAATGTTTGCCGTCATCTCTTCTAATGTAGACGCTTGTTCAACTGCTCCAGAACTCAAATTTTGACTAGCATTTGCTACCTGAATTGCATTCTCATAAAGATAATCAAGATTCTCATTAACTCCTCTTGCAAGAGACGAAAATTTAGACCTCAAAAGTTCTAAATTTTCATACAATTCATAAAGTTCTAAGGTTTCCCATTCTAAAGGATTATTTGAAACAGTAAAATCTCCAGAAGCCAGTCTTTCAGAATAAACTAAAATTCTATTTAAAGAAGAACTAAGCTTTCCTACAAGATAAATAGTAACCAATCCAAGAATAATTAAAGTAATGACAAAACTTATTCCCAAAATTAAATTAGTCAGTCTAGACATATAATAAAAATCATTAACATTAGCTCGTATATATACTATAAAAGGAAAATTAGATAACTGACATTGCACTTTTTTCGCAATTCCAACAAACTTTTTTCCATAAGGATCCATGTAATTTTTTAAGCTAATTTCCTTATTTTTTTGAATTAAATCTTCATACGTATTTTTAACCACATCATTGTAGTACGAATTAGCATTAATTAAGTTATCACCAGGCAACCATTTATGATGAACAAGAAATGAACCTGCTTTATCAAATACCATAGCCCGGCCACTACCCAATGCGCCAAAAGTAATACCTTTAAACGAGTTATAAATATAATCAAGTGAATGAAAGAGCATAAAATAACCAAAAATATAACCGGTTTCATAATCCTTTAAAGGAAGTCCTATTAACAAATAAGGAATTTGTCCCGCCTTATTTCTTATTTTAGAAATATCTTTCATTAAAACCGCTTCAACAGATCCATAATCTGCCAAAAGAACAGAAGAGTTATAAATAGAAGTAGTTTCCCTTAACTTAGCAAAGTATTCCTTATCTGCAACAGAAACACCATAATCACTATTATCTCTAACAGCAGTAGTCAATACTACTTCACCCTTCTTATTCGTTATCATCAGATTATCGCCTTTGCTTGTTTTTCCCAAGATCTCAACTTGATCTAAAATAGCTTCTATTCTTTTAGACTTATTCTTATTCATTGATTCAAATTTAGCTAAAGAATCTAAATACATTGAATTAATTTTTGCCCTTTTTTCCATTGAGGAAAGATAAATCGTTAAAGAATCTTTGACATTCCCAATAAAATTTTGCATAAGATCTAACTGTTGATCTACTAAACTAGAATTAATCAACAACCCAAATATGATAAACAATATAGAAATAAAAATTGATATAGAAATACTAACAATAAGCAATATCCTAACTTTCAGCTTCATACACTAACCACCTCTCACAAAAATAAATTCTAAAAATCTGAAAAGTCCTCATCAAAATCTAAGTCCTTATCGGCAACATCAATAGCTTTTTTAGGATCTACCCTCTTATTAATAGACTTATTATGACTTACAGTTAAATCGCCATGTATATTATCATTTTGACTATCTCCTAAAGAGGAATTATCTTTTACATTTAAAGAAGCAAGATCTTTAATCATAACACCATCCTCAATAGAGCTAAATTCATCAGAAGTACCAACCTCAAAATCTTTAATCTTGAAACAAGATATTACCTGTCTAAGCTCTTTGGCCTTTTCAAGCATTCTATCAGCCATACTTGAAAGCTCTTCACTGCTTGATGCTGAAGCCTGAACAACTTCTTCAACCTGATCAAGGGCCATTTTAAACTGCATAATTTGCTCATTTTGCTTATAGCTTCCCTCAGAAATCTTCTTTACAAGATCAGTGGTTTTTTCTATTTCAGGTAACATTTCTTTAAAGATCAATCCAGCCTCTGCTGCCAATTTAGAATTTTTATCAACCAGTTCACCAATCTCAAGAGCAGACTCCTTACTAAGATCAGCAAGCTTCCTAATTTCACTTGCCACAACAGCAAATCCTTTGCCTTCCTCCCCAGCTCTTGCAGCTTCAATAGCCGCATTTAAAGCAAGCAAATTAGTTTTTCTAGCTATCTCCTCAATAACACTAACCTTCTCAACAATGGCTTGCATAGCCATAACAGATTCCTCAACAGCCTTACCCCCTATTTGAGCATTTTCATTAGTAATCAATGCGATTTGCTCTGTTTCTCGGGAATTATTCGCACTCATCTTCACTCCAGCTGATATTTGTTCAATATTAGCTGACATTTCTTCAAGCGTTGAAGCTTGCTGTAATGAACTAGAACTTAAGTTTTGACTTGAATTAGCAACTTCAAGACTTGCTTTATTAACATAATTAATGTTCTTAAGTACACTTACAACAGCATCCGCAATAGCATTTCTCATTTTAATAATTTGCAAGCCTAATGAACTAAGCTCATCAGAATATTTATCACCATCAATAACATAACTTTTATCTAAATTACCTTGAACTATTTCTTTCACTAATTTTCCAACCAGATTCAACCTAGAACTAATAATTGTTTCTGCCTTTACTGCAAAAATAACAACCAATATGATAATTCCTAAAATAGAACATGCAATAAATTTAAAAGCCAAACTGTCAACAACACCATAAATATCTTCATAAGGAATTCTTGCAATAAGAATTCCGCTATTTTTCCCAAGCTCACTGCTAATAGGCAATATGGCAAAATAATTATACAACTTCATCTCTGGAAAATAAGCTCTCTCAACTTGATAAACTGGTATCTCAGTTGACACAGCAGGTTTTCTAGGAGGCTTGGATAATGTATTCTTTAAAGTACCAATAAATTTATCACTAACCTTAGAACCCTCACGATATTCTATTAAAGGATTAACAAGATTATTATGCGGATCTAAATAGGATAAATTTCCTCTATTATAAAAACCAAATCTAACTCTATCCAATTTATCTCTTATAATATCATCGAGTAAATAACCTACTAAATAACCAAAAACAATTTTATCTTCTGCTGAATACACAGGAACAACTATAGCAGAAGCTTTCTTATCCGCATAGTGAGATCTCACAGCAATCTCTCCTGCTATCCCCTCAGTAAGATCAGAATACCAGCCAATAAACTTTAATTTATTCTTTTCATAACTTTCTAAAGATTTCTTAATATAGCTAGCACTTGCTTCAGACTGACCAAAATCTATATTATTTTCATGTCTTGTCGTAACAATTACTTTACCATCAAAATCAAGAAATGCAAATTCTTCATAGAAACTATTAAGTTTTAAATCCAATAATATCTCATATAATCGACTTCGATATCTTTTATCCATCTTTAAAGTATCAATAACCATTTTAGAATTTTCTGCAAGCCAGTTACAATCGACTTCTGAAAAACCACGCCCACCATTCTTAAAAGAAGAATATTCTTGTATACTCTCAAGAGCTAAAGTAGAACTTGCACCATCAATTACGATATAAAATGTATCCAACAAAGACTGCATAAAAAAGGCAGCTCGTCTTAATTGCAATCTTGTAAATTGCTTATAATAACTTTCTAAATAATTACCCAAAACAAATTTAAAAATCAAAGAGAAAAACAATATAGTTATCAATAAATATAAAAACAAAAATCCAATGAACTTATGCTTAATTTTCAACATAAAACTACCTCGTAAATTAACTACTCACCTAATTAATTTAACAAACCCAAGAATTAAGTAGATATCTTTATAAAAGATATACCAAAAAACATAATTCCCCAAATAAACCTCAAATAATTTAAACAGTATATTAAAAAAAATAAGAATAAAAATCAACATTTTTTATAAGGACAACCTAAAGATTTAGGAGCATAATTATTTTTTGCAAAAAACATAAGACTCAGAATCACAGCCACATAAGGTAAAATGATTAATATTTTAGGAGAAATCATTAAAGAAAAAAAAGAAATTTGGGATATCATAACAACAAGAGTTCTTACAAAAGAAAATAAAAAACTACCCATTAAAATTCCAAAAGATTGCCAATTCCCAAAAATTAACATGACAATAGCAATAAAACCTTGCCCACCAATAATTCCTTGAGTATAACTTGAAGCAATCACAGTAGAAAGCACTGCTCCAGACATTCCCGCAAATAATCCACTTAAAAGTACACAAAAAAACCTAATCATAATAACATTAACCCCAAGCGATTCTACAACTTCTGGATCCTCACCACTAGCTTTAATTCTCAGTCCAATTTTAGTGTATTTAAATACAATATGAAAAAGAATAACACACATTATTGCCATATGGAGTGAATACCTTTTACCAAAAATTTGAAACATAAGAGACTTTTTATCTAAGACACCTTCCAAAAAAACAGGCAATTTAATATCTATTGGAGGAGTTGAAACAGAACCAAAAATAAAAGTCCCAAGCAACATGGCAATAGCTGGCCCCAAAAAATTAATAGCCATCCCAGTTATTATCTGATCTGATTGAAAAAAAATAGTAAAAATGGCATGAAGGATTGAGAGAACAAGTCCTGATAGACCTCCAACAATAATTGCAAATAATGGACTCCCATAATAATATGCAAAAGTAGCACCAACAAATGCCCCAAGCGTCATTGTACCTTCAATACCAATATTTATTATTCCACTTTTTTCACTTATAAGACCTCCAAGACCAGCCAAAATTAAGGTCTGAGAATTTACAAGAGTTTCACTGATTATAAATAGTAGTGCATCTAACATTTTTTATACCTCCCCAAGAATATCTTATTTAAAAAATGCCTAGCAGAAATTAAAATCATTACTATTCCTATCATTAAAGTCACAACTGCAGAGGATAGACTCATTAAACTTTGAACTCTACCACTCCCATAAAGTAAAACTGAAAATAAAATACTTGCAAATATTATTCCTATTGGCGAATTATTTCCTATTAAGGAAACAGCTATACCATTAAGACCAGTCCCTTCCATGTAATAAAGTTTAAATATTGACTTATTAACCCCCATAACCTGTACAGCACCTGCAAGCCCCGCAAGTGCACCCGAAAGAAACATAACAAACATCAAAACTTTTTTAATATCAATACCCACACGATAAGAAGCAGCAATATTATAACCTACAGATTTTATTTTAAACCCAAGTATCGTCTTATTCAATAAAATCCAAATTAAAATAGCAATAACAATTCCAATAATTATCCCAAAATTAAGAGGAGTCTTTAATAAATCATTAATAAATGGATGCTCTGCTCTATAAGCAAGTCCCTCAGATGAAAACTTCCAAGAACCAAAAAAATCAATAAAAGCACTTTCTCTAATGGACCTAGACAAATCACTGTTGTCCTTTTTAATAAAAGACAAATCTATAATTAAATTATTCAAATGAAATAAAATCCAATTAAACATTATCCCCGAAATTATTTCACTTATATTGAATTTAATTTTTAAATATCCAATCAAAATTCCTAAAATTCCTGATGCTAAAAAGGAAAAAATAAAAATGAAAATTACATGTAATAAAGGAGAAAAATCTAAAAAAATTCCAGCTATCAAAGCTGAAATGGAACCAAGCATAAATTGACTTTCAACACCAATATTAAAAAGTCCTGCTTTTAAAGCAATGCCAATCGAAAGGCCTGTAAAAATCAATGGCGTGGCATAGCTTAAAATATATCCAAAATGCTTAGGAGACGAAAATACACCTTCTAGCATTATATAGTACATTCTAAAAGGGGAATACCCAAGAATCAATACTATTAATCCAAGAATTAAAATCCCTAAAAAAAACGAAAAAAAATTAATGAATACTGATGAATTTAAAAACGCTATAACTACCTTTTTATATTTATCATCATTAATTATCATTCAAACCACTCCCATCATCATTTTACCAATAACACCAGCATCAAAATTATCCTCCAAAACATCCACAATTCTCCCATCATACATTACAGCTATCCTATCACAAATTTTCATAAGCTCATAAAGTTCAAGAGATACAAGAAGAACTGTCATTCCTTCATCCCTTTGCTTCATTATCTTTTGATAAACATTTTCAATAGCACCTATATCAAGTCCCCTTGTAGGATGAACTGCTAATAAAATTTCAGGCTTCAAATTAATTTCACGTGCAATAATTACTTTCTGTTGATTACCCCCAGATAAATTTCTAACTTTACTCAAAATATCCCTTGGTCTAATATCAAATGATACTGCAAGCTGCTCACTTATTTTTTTAAGAGCGCCTAAATCAAAGTTAACGAACTGTTTCTTAACAGCATTTAAGAACTCAAATCTTGATCTACCATTACCTACAACATTACTACTCTTAATTTTTAAATAATTTGCATCATCAAAACTCTTAAGCCCAATATTTTGAAAAATATTAAAGTCTAAAATAAGACCATGTTTTTGTCTATCAGATGGGATATGGCCAATTTTTTTATCTATTATTTGTCTTACACTAAGACCCTTTATTGATTCAAACTTACCATCAACTCTCCTCTTAAGGATGTCTCCACTAAAGACATTCTTAACTCCAAGAATTGCTTCAACTAATTCTTCTTGACCACTTCCTTCAATGCCAGCTATTCCAAAAATTTCACCATCTCTAAGATTAAAATTCACATTCTTAACCTTTAAAACATCTCGTTCATCTTTAACATTTAAGTCTCTAATCTCAAGAATGTTTTTGTGATAAACAATCTGCTTCTTGGAAATATCAAGAGAAGTTTCTTTGCATATCATCAAACTAGCAAGGATTTTATCATCAACCTCAGCAACATCAAAAGTTCCAACTACTTTTCCAAGACGCATAACTGTACACTTGTGTGCCACAGTCTTTATTTCTTTTATTTTGTGTGTAATAAGTATTACAGTATGCCCTTCCATTGCCAATGTTCTTACAATATTCATGAATTCATCAACCTCATTAGGTGTAAGCACCGCTGTAGGTTCATCAAAAATAATAATATCTGAGTTTCTATAAAGGACTTTAAGTATTTCTATTTTTTGTCCCATCCCAACACCTAAATTTTCAATCAGACTATCAATATCTACTTTTAAACCATATTTTTCAGAAAGTTTAAGTATCTTCTTTCTAGCAAGAGCATAATTAATAAAACCAAACCTTGTATCTTCATACCCTAAGACAATATTTTGCAAAGCTGTAAATCTTGGAATTAACATAAAATGTTGGAAAACCATTCCAATACCATTCAAAATGGACTCGCTTGAATCTTTAAGTTGTAGTTCCTTTCCTCTTAAAAAAATTTTCCCACTATCTGGCTTATGAATCCCATAAATAGTCTTCATTAAAGTAGTTTTGCCAGCACCATTTTCACCAAGAATTGCATGTATTCTACCCTTTTTAAAGCTTATACAAACATTATCATTTGCAATAAAATCGCCATACCGCTTAGTAACTTTATCTAAAATCAGTATATCTTGCATAAAAAAACAATCTGAGACCTCACAAATACAAAATGATACTTGTTCATACCCTTGAAAAATATGTTAAAATTAAAAGTAAATATTTGCAAGGGATCTTTTAGAAAAAAAGCATAAACAATGTAAAATATTAAAAATCATGGAATAAAATTAATAAAAGACAAAAAACAATTATAAAATGAAGGCACATTAAAATAATGATTATCTTTAAGAGGATTAAAATATGAAAATAAAAGCTTGCATTTTTGACATGGATGGAACTTTAATAAACAGCATTATGGACATTGCAGTTTCAATGAATTTGGCATTAAAAAAGCTAGGATATAAAGAAATTAAAACAGATGAATTTAACAATCTTATTGGAAGAGGATATTCTAAATTAGTAGAGAATACTCTAAAATACCTTAAGATAAACCTAAACAATAAACACCTTAAAGACAATCTTTATCAAGAATTTGTAAAAGAATACAATCAAAATCTTTCTTCCCAAACAAGAGCATATGATGGAATACCAGAACTTTTAAGCACGCTAAATTCACTTAACATTCCTATTGGTATCTTAAGCAATAAAAACCATGAAGAACTATTAATAATAGCAAGAGATATATTTAAAGATATCAACTTTTTTGAAATCAGAGGTTATTCATCAAGATTTGAGGCAAAGCCAGATCCTGCAAATGCACTTGACATGATAATAGAATTAAATCTTATGCCAGAAGAAATAGCATACATCGGAGATAGCGACATTGATATGATAACTGCCCAAAATGTCGGATTCCTACCTATAGGAGTTTCATGGGGATTTAGAACAATAGATGAATTAAAAAAAAATGGAGCAAAATATATCCTAAATAGCCCATCTGAACTTCTGGACATAATCAAATGAATTTAAAGGTATATTTTCCACACTTGTATCATTATTTATTTAATCATGAAAGCATAAAGGGCTTATCAGTATTTGAAAAAGAAATTGAAATAATAAAATATCTAGAAGAAAATAAAAAAACGATTTCAACATTTATTGATGAAAACTTTAAATCTGATGCTGATTTACTTATTCAATACGTTAAAAAAAAAACAGACATAATAATTAATCCTATTATTTTGTCAAGCATCGATTCTATTGATCTTAACATCGTAAAAGACCTTTTTAGAAAAGAATTCAATAAAAATAATTTAGAATTAATATTCAATTCCATTAAAGCAAATCCTTACTTAAGAAAAGAATTTTTATATAATTTTAATGTCATAAGTAGTGGATATATAACATTTTATATAAACAAACTCTTTGAAGACAAAAATTCCTATACAAGATACCTAATCAAAAAAGAAAATGATACTCTTGATTCCTCAAAAATTATAAAAAATTACTTAAAAATACTACTATTATTAAGGGTTTTAATAATCAAGTTTTATCTTGAAAAAGAGATGAAATTAATTTCAACAAATATTGAAAATATATCAAAATTAGTCAGCAAAGAAATTGACTTCTTAGACGACAACACAACTAAATTAATAACTCAAAGTTTGTTTAAGTATGAAAATGTAAGTAACATGTCCCCAATTGCAACATTAATATCTATTTTTGCAAACAGAACCAAAATCCCAAACATTAAAAACAATAGAGTAAAGGGATTCATAGGATATGACGAAAGCTGGTTCTCAATAAAACAATCAAGCTCAAAAGAATATGATCCAAGAATTATGAAAGAACTTCTAGAAATAGCTAGGAAAAATAAATGGTAAAGGTACTCTCAAATTTTTTTAAAGCCACTTTAATTGCTTCAATACTTGGATTTCTAATAGAAGAATTATCAATAATACTTTTTTTGCCATACAAGATTCGATTTGCACTAATATTCATTGGATTTTTATTTGATTCAATATTGATCTTAGTTTTTCTATATAAAATTTCAAAAGCTTATTTTTCACGAACATCACAAATATACATAAGAAATAATTTATTTTTTGATCTGCTCCATTGCCTAATTCCTTTAATATTTTATAGTTCTCATCAAATTCAAAATATTATTAATCCTCATGAAACAATTCTAAGTCCAATCATACTTTCACTTTTTAAATTAAGATTCCTAAGACTCCTTAGATTTAACGACTTAATGATCGAAATCTATTACAATTCAAAAGAGAAAAATTTAATACTAATTGCATTTGCCAGAACATTCTCAATAAGTTTACTAATTCCATTCATATTTTTTATAATATTCTCAAGCTCAGGTTTTGCAAACACAATTCCAGAAAAACAAGAATTTAATATCATAAAAAACATCTCCATAACAACTGAAAAAAATTATATTAAAGAAAAATATCCTTTCATACTAATAATTAAAGACATAGACAAAACAATATATTCTAAATCTGATGACATATTTTTCTACTACAGTCCTAGTGAATATAAAATTATAGAAATGGATCAAACAAAATTTTATATAGACAAATATCTGCAAAGAAAAAGCGATTCTGTAATTGGGATATTTCTATTTACACTCTTTGTATCATTTGCTCTGTTTTTAACAAATTTTTATAAATTCTTTAAAGCAAGTTTTCTAAATCCAATTATACTAATACAAAAAATATTACAAGATCCAATTGAATATAGAAAAATTCAAATTCCATTCTATTTCAGCGAAGAAAAAGTATATGAAATGGCAAAAGTATTTAACAATGTCTTATTAAAAGATAAGCTAACTGAAAGAAGAAGAAGTAAACTTCCCCTAGAAATTGAAACAGTAAAAAGAATAATAAATACCAATAAGGAACATACATGATAAAAAAAATATTCCTGATATTAATCATCAACACACAAATTCACTCAAGATTAATAACAACTTCAATTGAAAAAAGATCATCAGAAACATCGAAAAAATACTCTGCTTTTAATTTAATAATAGAAGAAGAATATTATACTAAACATCCAAAAAGCACATATGAAATACAGATATATAAATTAACAGAAAATTTCATAAAAAGCATTATAAAAGGTAAAATTGACTACACTAAAATAACTCCAACTTACAGAGAAGCCAACAAATATTTACTTCAAGGTGAAATTATTGACAATAGTTTTTCAAACTATAAAATATTCAAAATAAAAACTATAGATTCAATTTTTAAAAGCTCAGCATTAATATACACAAAAAAAGGATTCTATAAGCTAGAGCTATACATAGGCAATAATAACAAAAACAGACTAGAAATCTTCAACCTAAACATACCTTACTTCACAAAAAATCTAAATGAAATAAGCAATGAAATGATTTTTTACAGATCACACCTCAAATACTAAGCACTGCTTCATTTAACAAATACAGACATGACTCTTTGAAGAACCTTAGCTCTATCAAGAGGCTTTACAATAAACGTCTTTGCACCTTTAATCAAACAATCCTTAACCAACTGTTCTTTTCCCAAAGCAGAAATCATTATTATTTTAGCATTTGCATCAAATTCCATAATATTAGAAAGACAAGTTATCCCATCCATCTTGGGCATAGTAATATCAAGAGTAACAACATCAATGTTAGGATAATAATTCTTATATTTGATCACAGCCTCCTCACCATCAGCAGCAGTATCAATAATATTGAACCCTTCAGAAGTAAAAATTTGTGTAAGCTGCTTTACAGTAAAAACTGAATCATCTACAATTAAAACATTAAAAGGAACTCCTGTATCATAATTAATCCCCTTTGGTTTAGTTAAAGAATCCGTAGCAATTGTAGTTTTCTGGATCATATTAAACCCTCTTCTTTTATTATAATAAGTACTTTCAAAGTCATAATCATATCAAACCCTCTCTCTTATTGCAATATTAACTTCTATAATTTTACCATCTGGCAAAGTAAAAGGTACTATTAATGCCTCAGAACCCTTATTACTTATTTTCATATTTTCCCCATAAATAAAAGCTGGTGGGGTTATATCAAATATAAAGCCTTTAGCATGCAAAGTAGTAACAAAATTACCAGCAATAATATTACCAACTTCCGTAAGAGTCGCAGCTACCATCTCCTTAGTTTCTTCATCATCAAAATCAGTATACTCCTCAAAATTTAACTTAGAGGCGACAAAAAGAGCCGTAGCAATATCCATATCAATAACAATGCTACCTTCAACAGAACCTGCAAGCCCTACAATTACAGAAACCCCTTTTATTTTTTGATTTATCGACTTAAGTCCAGGACTACCCATCTGAATATCCTCAACAAGCAACATATCTCTTAAAACTGAAGAAGCAGCATCTAAAAATGGTTCTATATAATCTATTCTCATTAATTTCTCCTTTAGATCCTTTTATACAGATTAAAATATTCCACCGATCTATCCTTTACAAAAATATTATTATTCTTAAGTTCTTCATTATCTCCCAAAATCAAAATAGCTCCTTTGACAGATTTTTCAGCAATCATATCTAAAATTAAAACCTGATCATCATTATTCAAGAAACATAAAATATCTCTTAAAAAAATAACTCCTAAATTCTCTGGAAATTCTGATAAAATGGCATCTGAATATTCAAATAAAACACTATTCATAACCTCTGGCTTGAATTTATAAATTCCTGAATCTTGCTCAAAGGAATTTTTTCTATAAACCTCGCTCATACTAATCTCAGATTCTGAGAAAGCTAAATTAGCAGTGCTAATCACCTTAAGTAAATCATTATCAATAGCCGTTACCTTAAAAGGATTTTTATAAGAATCATATAAAGCATTCACAAAAGACATTGTCTCCTTTCCATCACCACATCCAATCTCAAAAACATTTAAAATAGAATTAACATCATTCATAGTATTGATATGCTTCTTAACAATCTCATCTTGGAATTCTTTTAGATACTTATCATCCCATAAAAGTCCTGATGATTTTGAATAAAATTCACTTAAAAAATTATCATAAACTAAGTCATTAATATTAGCAATATCTAATTTTATTGCAACTTTCTTTAAAAACTCATCATTTACCAAAGAAGCATTGAAAGAATATTTAAAAAGATTCTCTTTAATAATCTTTAAATCATCTAAAGAATATTCAGATAACGTTACATACTCACTAAAAGATGATTCTGGCAACTCTAGAGAATGATTACTACTAAGTAATGACTTATCCTCATACTCAAGAGTATTTATATCATCATCCTTACTCTTATCCCCTAAAAACTCATTTTCTTCATCATAATCAAAAATCTTATCTACATCAAGAAGAATATATAATTTTTCACCGTATTCAACCACTCCCTTTATATAGCCTATAAGCGATTCCTGAGATAAAACAGGATGAGGATCTTGAATCAGAGAAGAATCAATAGAAAAAACATTATTCACCTTATCAACAATAACTCCCACCAATAGATCTCCATTCCTAAGGATCATAATGTCTTCAACTTCCTTCTTAATAACTTCCAAATTAAACATTATTCTCAGATCAATAATAGAGATTATCTCTCCCCTTAAATTATCAAGACCAACCACATATCTTCTAGCATTTGGAACATATGTAAAATTACTAGATTTCCTAATTTCTTTCACTTTCATAATATCTACTAGATAATTATCATTTCCAATATTAAACGAGACTACTTTAAAGTCCAAATTAACAGAGTTAATTCCTTTTGCCTGACTACTTAAATCACGCTCACCTAAATATATCTCTTTTATTTCAATCATAAAACTATTCTTTCATATCCTTTAAATCAAAAAGCCCAAATATATCAATAATTAAGACAACCTTACCATTACCAAGTGTAGCAGCCCCAACTATTCCAGGACTTGAAGCATACTTGTCTTTAATAGGCTTTACAACAAAATCTTCTTCTCCAAGAATAGAATCCACAACGATCCCTGCCTTTTTATCATTAATGTTAACGACTATCAAAAATTTCTCATATAAGTCTTGATCATACTTTATATTAAAAAGCTCATCAAGTCTAAGCACAGATATAATTTCTTCTCTTAAATTATACACCTCATGATCATTTTCAAGAATTTTAATATCCTCTTCACTAATCCTATGCGTCTCAAGAACACTATTTAAAGGAAGAACATAAACTTCACTGCCTGATTTTACAAGAAGACCCTGAACAATCACTAATGTTAAAGGAAGCTTTATTTTAAAAGTAGTACCAACATCAATTTTTGAATCTATAACAATAGTCCCATTCAATTTTTTAATACTATTTTTAACAACATCAAGCCCTACTCCTCTACCAGAAACATCTGTAATCTGACTAGCCGTTGAAAATCCAGGAGAAAAAATTAAGTTCAGAATCTCACTCTCAGATAAAATCGTATTCTCCTTAATTAAACCTTTTTCAATTGATTTTCTCCTAATAATATTTGGATCTATCCCTCTCCCATCATCTTCAATCTCAATTGATATCACATTACCCTCATTCTTAGCACGCAAAACTATATGACCAGCTTCATCCTTGCCTTTCTTAAGTCTCTCATCAGCAGTTTCAAGTCCATGATCCATAGAATTTCTAACACAATGCATTAAAGGCTCTACAAGATCATCCATAACAGATTTATCAATCTCCGTATCCTCCCCCTCAGTACTAAGCTCTACAATTTTACCCAACTTCTTTGAAAGGTCTCTTACAACTCTTGTAAATCTTGAAAAAATACCAGAAACTGGTAGCATCCTTGTTTTTAAAACACTCTCATGTAAATCAGTAATTATTCTAGAAAGCCTATTAGAGGTAGATTTAGAATCCTGAATAATTTTTAACAACAAATCTTTCAATTCTGAAATATCATGTAGAATTCTATCAACCTTATACTCGACCAAACCTGCTATTTGATTCTCAATAGAACTTTCTAAGTCTAATCCAATATCCTTAAAAATCATCTTTAAATCTACCAAGAAATTATTTCGAAAACTTTCTTGAGAATCATAAAAATGATTAAAATTATGAAGAAAAGATATCATATCAAAATTTATTTGATTATAAGTTGACTTACTTACGACAGCCTCACTTACAAGATTTAGCATGTAATCTATTCTTTTACTATCAACCCTAATTAAATTGATATTCACAGGCACTTTCTTAGATTCCTTAACAGGAGCATAATTATCAACTTCAGTATTTAAATCTACCTTTTTAATCTTTTTCAAATCAACTTCATTAATATCAAAACTAACAACAACATCTGACAAATTTACTTTTCTAGAAATACTATCCACTGAGGTATTTGATATCAAATAATACACAATAAAATCAAAAAACTTATCGGTTAATAAATCTTCACTATTAGGAATAGATTTATAAACCTCTCCCAAACTTCTTAATGCCTGAAGCATTTGCAGTCCTGAAATTGTTGCCATAGGATTATCTTTATTGAAATTTAACTTCACCTCAAATAACTTAGCATTACCAATGTATTCCTTTAAGCTTACAATTTCATCACTAGAAAGTTGCAATTCATCTTTAGACGAAGTATTATTATCAACAATATTTTTTTCTCTTAACTCTGCTTTTGCTAACTCACTCTCAATATCAAATTCATCAATTACATAATTTAAAGCAACATCAGACAAGTTTATTTTTTTCTCAACACTAAGATTATTTGAATACATCAAATAATAATCTACTCTTTTTAAAAACTTACCTGCAATAATTTGCTCATAATTAGGAACAGTGTAAAGAATTGGCCCTAAGTCTTTCAAAGATTGAAACATCTGTATCCCAGCAACTGTAACCATGGGATTGTCTTCATTAAAATGGACACTAACCCTTAAAACTTTTTGTCCAAGTCCCAACCCTTCACGCATATCACTAAGTTCACGGGAAGAAAGCAAAAATTCATCGTCACTTACATTATCTAAAAACACTACAGAAGTTGTCTGATCTCTCTCTAAAAACCCTCTTAATTTAATTTTAAGATCGCTTACATCTTGTAAATAAATATTTCCATTAAGACGTGCATCAAGCATGCCTTTTATTACATCAAGCGAACCTAAAAGTAAATCAACAAGATTATTACATATTTTTAATTTGTTATCTCTAATAGCATCAAATACATCTTCAATAACATGAGTAAATCCTGAAAGTTCCATCATGTCAACTGAAGCTGAACTACCTTTAAGGGTATGTGCAGCCCTAAATATCTCATCAATAGTTTCTGTATTATTAGGGTCATCATCTAATGACATGATATTCTCTTCAAGAGTATCTACAAGATTTTGAGCTTCTTCAAAAAAGATCTCCAAAAGTTCTTCATTTTCTGAATCTATCATTAGCTTAATTTTCCTATTCTATTTTAGTTCATAGGGCAAAACTCTAAAGAGTTTTGCCCTATTGACATCATTAAATTCATTTTTCTTTAGTAAGTAACCCAGCCCCATCATTATTACCTTTCTCTAAAAAATTTTGGAAAGATTCATCTGACATTGATACATCTTCCTTAATCTTTAAAATTTTCCTAAAAGTTTCCTGTGCCTTTAATTTTCGAAGTGATTCTATCCCCTGTGTCTCATAAATTTTAAATGTAGATTCATTATCAATTTCAGAATCAAAGGAAACATTTAACTTATCATAAATAACTCTCACATCCTTGACATAAAAAATAAAATTCTGCTCCCTTGAACTATGAGACTTTAAAATTCTTAATGCTTTAAATCTCATCTTACTTGAGGGAAGAGGATAGTTAGGAATATTATCTTTAATCATCCTAGAATTTATGCTTGGAAGATAATTAGGATTTGACCATACTAAATCCGCCCAACCCTTAAATCTTAAAGTGCCTAAAGGATAAACATATTCCATACCACTCATATCTTCAAATAAAACTTCAAGATCAGCCTCATAACCTAAACTGTAAACGGTCACCTTAACCTCTTTCATAGTCTTAACATTATCAATGAGTCCCTTACCTAAAAACTGATTGCCATCGTCTCCAGCATAAAAAGGAATCTTAAATGGAGGTAAAATCATTGCAGAAGATTGAGAATATTTTGGAAAAAATACCCTCACTCCCAAGATTGTATCGCCAGCATATCTCTTGGATTCACCCTTAACAATAGCTGGAGACACAAAAGAATTTTTTACATAAGCCTGCATTCTAGCTGAAGGAGTCAAAAGAACAATCCAATTATTTAGTCCTAGGTTTAATATCATATCCTCTGCCTTAACAATACCTGAAGCCCCCGAATATACACGATCAACATAATCTGTAAGATCAAGCCTAGTTGAATTTAGATCTCTTGCAAGTTCTGAAAAGTCAAAAACTAATTCCCCAGGCCCATTTTTCTGAGAACTATCATCTGATGTGTCGACAGATAGCTCTTGAGCTAAAAGAGAACTAAACAAAATAAGAAAAAATAAAATAGAAACAAGCTTTTGTGCTTTAATCATACAAACCAACTCCTTCCATAAAAAAGAACTTAAGATCTCAATTCTTAATTTTACAACATATTCAAGAACGCTTAGCAAATATCACACTTAAACATTTAGAATATACCCCTCAATAAAAATAAAAATCTTTCCAACATGTCCAGGATAGTTAAAATTAATTGTTTTCTTCAAAGATTTAACAAACAAATTTATTTTTAATTTATCAGAATCATTATAACTACCATTGTCAAAAGAATCATAAAACTCTTTTGAAAGATTTATACAATATACATCATTATAGATAAAAGAGTACAAAAGTCTTACATCCCTTGTACTGAATTGTAAAGCAAAACCCTTAATATTACCCAATAAAAAGTCTTTAACTAAAAAATCCAAATTCTCTTTAAGAGTTTTTTTTTCCTTTAAATATCTCAAATCAGAAATCAAACCATGTTCTGAATAAAAATAAAATACTTTCCTAAAAAAGATATTCTCATGATTTAAAAAAATCACATATGAAGAAAAGAGGAAACTTAAAAATAAAAATGCAACTAGTATCACAAGTATATATTTGGTCACATTACGATTAACAAAATTATAATAAACAAAACTACTTTTTAAAAATATGTCCAACATATTACTTTTCATAAAATTCAATAAATTTAATTAAAGATTCAAGTACTAATATATTCATTTTACTCATATAACTATAATCCAAAATCAACATCGCATCATAAATATTAGATAAAAATCCAATCTCAATTAATACAGCTGGCATACTACTATTTTTTATCACAAACCACTGCTCTTCCCTAATTGATCTGACTCTAGTTTCACATACAACCTCAATAAAAGTCTCATATAAAATCTCAGCCAATTTCCTTGATTCATATTTATACTTAATATCTAGTATATCATTAAGTTCCCTTAAGTATCTATTACCTCTGACATCATACCCTTTTAAATTTTTTATAACTTCTCTTTTTGAATCCTGGGGAAGATACCAAAATTCAATCCCTCTAGCTTTAGGATTTGGAGCATTATTCACATGTATTGACAAAAATATCACATTATTTGGAAAATCTGGTTTAATAGCATTTGCAAGTTCAGACCTATCTTGTAACGGCACGAAAATATCATCTACACGCGTTAATAAAATATTTCTGTCTAAAAAATAATTACTTAAGATTTTATACAAATGCATAGAATAAGTTAAAGCAAAATCTTTCTCCAAAAGAGTAATATCATATTCATTGATCCTATGCGTTACAACAGCCCCTCTATCATGACCTCCATGACCAGGATCAATTACTATCGACGTTATTCGTGGCTTACTATAAGTTTGCAAAGATTTAAAATGATTTTCAATTTGCATCAAAGCTTTCTTAGTTATCAGGATCTCTCCATCCTTTAAAAGGATGGGCTCTATATAAATGTAATAACCAATAGATGAAAGACCATATTCAAATCCAACCTTGATCTTAAGATGTCCCTTCTCATTTTCAATTGTAAGAATATCATTTTCAATGCTAAAATTGAATTTAAAAAATTTACTATCAAATGAATCAAGAATATTAACATAATCAGCTTCTTGAGCCTCTAAAGATAGATAGACAAAGATTACATTAATCAATAATATTATTTTCCCAAAGCTCAATTGCACTCTTCAAATCACCTTTAAACCTTAAGCTATTTTTAACAGTTTCACTTTTAATCTCTTTAAATTCTTTGCCAAACTTAAAAAAATTAATCCGATATCTTAAACATAGTTTCAAAAATCTAAAGAACGAAAATTTTACTCCATTTCCAACAAAAATAGGAACATAATTTTTAAGCAAAAAGATCAAAAAACTTCTATCTTTTGTCAAATCTTCTGGAGCATTTAAAGCAGTATATTGTATTCTCAATTTCCTATAGATATGAACACTCTCTCCAAAATAAATAGCCCTAAGTCCAAAATCTAGTCTTTGAAAATACTCGTTTTCAATCCTTCTATCAAAACCCCCTAACTGAATAAACTTCTCCTTAGAATAAAGACCACAATAATCCATTGTAACTAAAGTCTTTTCATAATCCCTCTCAGAATTTATTAAAATTACCTTTAATTTTTGCTGCTTATCAACGGTGGGAAGAAAAACTGAAGGAATAACTGCCTCTTCCTTGTCAAAAAATTCTCCTCCAACGAGAAGCACATTTTTTTTAACTATTTCGTCAAGTATATTAGGAATCCAAAAAGGATTTAGCAAGTACATATCACTTTTTAAAACAAAAACAAAACTACAAATGGATTCTTTCATCGCCAAATTGACCTTCTCACCAGAATTCAAGTCATCAGAAAGTAAAATAAACTTTAATTTATCATAGCTCTCTGAAATAAATTGAATAGAATTCCTATTACTTTGTTTTTCAATAGAAATAATCTCTCTTATAAAATCAAAATTAGAAAGGGATTTAAATAAATCTTCTCTAAAAATTTTTGTACCTCTATTTAAAATTACAAAAGAGATTCCAAATGTTGACTTTTGCACATAATTATTTTTAGACTGAATCACCGTATAAGAATAATTATTACTCTTAAAATACATAAACTTACTTCAAAAATTCCTATAACTAAACTATAATAGTTACATGATAAGTACTAAAATGTTAAAAATGAGTACATTAAACATACATAAACTAAAATATAGCATAGTTATTTCCGTTTTAATACTTACAGGACTGATAAGTTGCAAAGACAAAAATATAATTTATGATAAGAGAATAAAAAAAATACTTGACAATAACAAAATTGAGTATAAAATAGACAAAGAAAATGACTTTATTGTATCAAAAATTAGCAATGACACAAAAACAGAGATAATAATTAGATCAAAACTAAATTCATATCAAAAATCAAAAACAAGAGAAATATTTGGCATCGTAGAAACATTTGATGTTAATTCAGATAAAATTCAAGAAATATCAGAATCTCTAATGAGTGATAGCTACAATAATCGAGTACTAGGATCATGGGAAATTATCCATGATCCTGAAAAAGGAAATAATTCTTTGGTATACATTGTCAAAGCTGAAGAGCATGCAAAAGAATCCTTTCTCCTTGATGCTATTGAGGAAGTTGCAACAACAATATCCATCTTTAAAAAAGTAATAAAAGGTAACGATACAAAAAATAAAATTAAAAATGTACCCAATGAGACTGATAAGGATACCTTACAAAATGAAGAAGACAAAATAAAAGACCACATAGAAGAAGAACTTCAAAAAATAAAGGCCAAGTAGCTATTCTACAATTAAAGAGTCAACATCAAAAGTGAACTTCACTTTATCACCCACTTTAATTTTAAATCTAGAAAAAGAGCCTCTTGGGACCTCAAGTGCATACTTAACCTTATGTCTAGAATTTACAGCTTTTTCTGAAAAAGGAACCAAACTGCAAATTTCTTTAATAACCCCTGCAGAATCAATATAAGCGATTTCAAGTGGAACAGAAGTATCTTTCATCCAAAAAGATAAATTTCTCTCCCCCTTAAAAATAAAAAGCATACCATTATTCTCATTTATGCTCTTAGTTCCCATATATCCCCTAGTCCTAGTAAGATCATCAACCGCAAGCTTAACAAAAAAGCTAGTATCATTTATGATAATTTCCTTGTTATAAACATGATTAGAACAGGACATATAAAAAATTAACACAAAAAGAGTCTTCAGATTCAATTTTCCTTATCCCTTATCAATATAAGACTTTAAAGTCATTCTTAAGATATTACTATTTAAAGCAATGATAGAATCACCAATATCCCAAAGATAATTAAAAGGAGTTACAACAGTGGCATCACCAAATTTTTCTTTAACACTAAGAAATATAGAATATTGAGAAATCAACTTTCTATCAAAAACAAAAGTATACGAATAAAGCCTATCTTTATCAAAATTAAAGTAAGCATATCTCAAAGAGCTCTTGCCATCAAATCTCAAAGTTTGCGTCTTAGCAAAAGGAAATTCAACTTCTTTAATATCATAATAAAAAATAGAGTTTTTCATAACATTTTCTTCAACAGATTTAAAATCATCTCCGAATTTAAAAGACAAAAAAACAGAAAACAAATAAAAAACTGTAATTCCCATGTGAAATCATCCCTAGAAAAAAAGAATATACATCAAAAACGAAACCATCAAAAAACTTGCAAATAAATAAAGCATCACATTAACATGAAATCCAAAATTAAATCTTGATCTTAAAAAGACATTATTATTCAAATAACTATTCATTCTCACTTTATGCTTTCTTTTAAAAGGAGTTTCCTTAAGCTCCTCAAAGGGGCTATAACTACACCTTGGACAACCATTTTCAAATCCAGAAACAACACCTACATACATACAGTTTGGACACTCAAGATCACCCAGTTTAGATTGACAATTAGAACACACAGACTTATTAAGTTTAACCTTTTCACCACACTGTTCACAAAAAACCTCGAAATTGACTTTTTTCAAACTATAATCCTTTAAATACAATACTTAAAGATAGTATACATCAATTATCATATAAATGTACTATATATTTAATAGGAAGGCTAAAATGAAATCAGGATTTATATCAATAATAGGTAGACCTACAACAGGAAAATCTACACTTTTAAATTCAATATGTGGACACCAAATATCAATTATTTCATCTACTCCACAAACAACTAGAAACAAAATAAAAGGAATATTTACAGACAAAAGAGGTCAAATTATTTTCATAGACACACCGGGATTTCATCTAAGTAAAAAAAAATTTAATACAGCACTGATGAGTAACGTATATTCTGCAATTAAAGAGACAGAATTAATTCTTTATGTAATTGATATTCAAGATGAACCTGGTATTGAAGAAAATGAAATACTAACAATTATTAGTAAATCCAAAATTAATTTTCTAGTAATCATCAACAAAATTGACCTTCAAAAAACAAAAGAAAGAGAAATAATGCTATTTTTAAAAGCAAGAGGAATAAAAAAAGAAAATATTATAAAAATCTCCGCTGAAAAAAAAATTAATATTGAAACAATCAAAGATAAAATTTACGCAAATCTCAAAGAAGGACCTATTTACTATCCAGAAGAATATTATACAGATCAAGAAATGCACCTAAGAATCAGTGAAATAATTAGAGGAATAACTATTAAAAGACTCAAAGAAGAATTACCATATTCCTTATATACAGAAATTGAAATTTTAGAAGAGAGAAAAAATAAACTTTTCATTAAAACAAACATTATTGTAGCTGGAGAGAGTCAAAAGGGCATAATAGTTGGCAGGGGAGGAAAAGGAATAAAAGTAATTGGAGAAGAATCAAGAAAAGTAATATCAAAAATATTTGAAAAAAAATGTGACCTGTTTTTACAAGTAAAATTAAGAAAAAATTGGAACAAAAATCCTAAAATAATTAAAAACCTAATAAATTAACGAAATCATGTAATAAAACATCTATTTGAAATCTTGAAACAAAAAAAATAGAATGATAAAATCAAGCTTTAAATAGGGGTAATATTATGAAAACAGCACACTGGGCAGATTTTTATGCAAAAAAAATCATAGAAGAAAAGGGAGACAAAAAACAATATACAGTTGCATCAGGCATTACTCCATCAGGAACTGTACATATTGGAAATTTTAGAGAAGTAATTTCTGTTGATCTTGTAGCACGAGCATTAAAAGACGCAGGCAAAAATGTAAGATTTATCTACTCTTGGGATAATTATGATGTATTTAGAAAAGTACCTAACAATATGCCAGATCAGAAATTACTAACGTCCTATTTAAGACAAGCAATTACAAGAGTTCCTGACACTAAAACTAACGAGTCAAGCTATGCAAAAGCAAATGAAATAGAATTTGAAAAATATCTACCTACTGTAGGTATTGAGCCAGAATTTATAGATCAAAGCCTAAAGTACATGTTAAGTGATTATTCAAGTCAAATTAAGTTTGCATTAGATCATAAAGACGAAATAGCAAAAGCCCTAAATGAATATAGAACAACAAAACTTGCAGATAACTGGTATCCTATTAGTGTTTTTTGTACTAAATGCAACAGAGATACTACAACAATAAAAAGTTATAATTATTGCTACTCCATTGAATACTATTGCGAATGCGGAAATAAAGAATCACTTGACTTAAGAAAAACAGGAGCTGTAAAGCTTCCATGGAGGGTTGACTGGCCAATGAGATGGAAATACGAAAAAGTTGACTTCGAGCCTGCTGGGAAAGATCATCACAGTAGTGGAGGAAGCTTTGACACCTCAAAAAAGATTGTAAAAATTTTCGGAGGGACTCCTCCCATAACATTTCAATATGATTTCATATCAATCAAAGGACATGGTGGAAAAATATCCTCATCATCAGGAAATGTCGTATCACTAAAAGATGTACTTGAAATATATACTCCTGAAGTTACAAGATTCCTATTTGCATCAACAAAACCTAACACAGAGTTTTCAATATCATTTGATCTTGATGTAATAAAAATTTATGAAGACTACGATAAATTTGAAAGAGTATATTATGGAATTGATAAAATCAAAGAAAACAAAAAAGAAGCTTTCAAAAGAATTTATGAACTATCTCAACCAAAATCACCAGACAAAGAAATTCCTTATCAAATTGGTTTTAGACATTTAAGTGTAATTTGTCAAATCTTTGAAGGCGATAAAGACAAAATTTTAAAACTCTTAAATGATGTAAAAGAAAATCAAAAAGAAAAACTTATGAAAAAAATTGAGTGTGCCATTAACTGGATAAAAAAATTTGCACCTGAAGACTTTAAATTTTCATTAAGATCAACATTCGATAACATTCAGCCCTTAAATGCTAGCAATAAACAAGCAATAACACAATTAATAGATTTTCTAAAACAAGATTTTAATAATATAACTGAAAAAGAAATTCAAGATAAAATTTACAACATTGCAAGAGAAAACAAGATTGATCCCCCATTATTATTTAAGCAACTATATATTATATTAATTAATAAAGAAAAGGGACCAAAATTAGCAGGATTTATTAAAACAATTGGCATTAAAAAATTTGAAGAAATTGTAAAACACTATATTTAGCTTTAGTATCCAATTAATTAAAAATAAAATGAAAAGAGATCATTAAACTAAAGAAGATCTCTTTTTATTCATTCTTAATAAACTCTTTATTTTTTCTTACCTTGATTAGCAACAGATTCCATAGCTGACTTAATTTTATCCTCATCCCCTAAATAGTAATGTTTAATAGGGTTTAAATCTTTATCAAGTTCATAAACTAAAGGAATACCAGTTGGAATATTGAGCTTTAAAATGTCATCATCACTCATATTATCAAGATATTTAACAAGAGCTCTTAAGGAATTACCATGAGCAACAATAATAACCCTTTTTTCCTCAATAATAGCCTTAGCAATTTTATCTGTCCAATATGGTATCACTCTTACAACAGTATCCTTTAAACATTCTGTTGAAGGAAGCTCTCTTTTAGGAATTCCTTTATACCTTAAGTCATGAATTGGATGACGCTTATCAGACTCTTTTAAAGGCATAGGAGCAACATCATAACTACGTCTCCATATTAAAACCTTATCTTCTCCATACTTCTCAGCAGTTTCAGTTTTACTTAACCCCTGCAAAGCCCCATAATGTCTCTCATTAAGTCGCCAAGACTTCTCTATATCAATGTAAGATTGATCCAATTCACTCAAAATAATATTTAAAGTATCATTAGCCCTTAATAACATTGAGCTAAAAGCAATATCAAAAGAATAGCCCTCTTGTTTAAGAACTTTACCCCCCTCTAAAGCTTCAGAAATACCTTTTTCAGAAAGCTTAACATCAGTCCAACCTGTAAAAAGATTTTCTTTATTCCATTCACTCTCACCATGCCGAACTAAAACTAATTTATACATAAAATCTCCTAAGAAATGTTTTTATTGCTTTAATCACACCCTATCAATTATAAAATTAGCACAAAATTCAACTAATGTTAATACTCAAAAATTCACTAATAGACACAAACATAACAAATTACTCGACAAAATTATTAAAAATTCAGAACTGTTGATTACCTCATCCTTAATGATATAATTAATTCTAAAAGCCTATAACTAAACCTATATGATTAAGGATAATTTTAGAATGGAAGAACAAAAAAGATTAGTCTCACAATATGCAATTGATCACTATGTAAAAAGCAATATGCACCTTGGGATTGGAACAGGAAAAACCGTTTTTTATGCCATTAAATATTTAAGCGAAAAAATAAAATCGGGAGATTTAAAAAATCTAAAACTTTACCCAACAAGCAGCAATACAAAATATTTACTTGCAAGAGAAAATATTACATACGAGTCTAAATTTACAAAATTTAGCAAAAATATAGATATCACGATTGATGGAGCTGATAAAATTTTATTAGAAAAAAAAACTCTAATAAAGGGTGGTGGAGCAGCTCATTTAATGGAAAAGATAGTATCATACAATTCTGATAAATTATTAATTATTGCAGATGAAACAAAAATTGTACAAACTTTAGGAGAAAAAATATCTGTACCAATTGAAATTGTTCCAGATGCTCTTCCGTTTATTACAGCTAATCTAGAAAAAATGAACTTTAACCCTATTTTAAGAACTTGTAAATCTAAAGCAGGTCCATTAATAAGTGATAATAATAACTACATTTTAGATATAGAAATGAATATTGAAAATCCTAAAGGTGCTGAAAAATACTTTAAACTAATTCCAGGAATACTTGAAATTGGAATTTTCAATCACCAAAACACAAAAATTGTATATTATCAAAATGGAAAAGTTAAAGAAACTTAAAATTTACTTTAAAACAATTATTAACTAAATAATCTCTAATCAACCTAAGGTATAAATTCAATTTAAACTTTTCATATCCATCTAAGTAAATAACATCATTGCTAAAAACAACTGCTCTACTTAAACTTAAAAGATAATCAATGAACTTAAAAAAATCCTCCTGATTATATATAAACCTACATTTTAAAACAGAGATATCAAGACCATTTTTAGTACCAAGGTTTGTCATGCAATGACAAATAAAAAAACCTAAATCACTTAAAATCTCAAAAGTCGCTGAAGATTCTTTACTGCTTAAAGAAGTATTATCTCTTCTCATTATAACCTTAAGATTATCACCTTTAGTACCAATAAGTAAACTAACGGAATCTATTCAAAAACCCAAATATGGTTTAAGCTTCCCAGTATCTCAAATTATGTTTACTTTCATAACCCTTTAAGGTAAAATTTGAAATCTCATAATTCATATAGCCATTAGATTCTAAAAAATCAAGAGCATAAAACCAAAAATCTTCAGACTTAGCTTCATCATAAATAAAAGAAACATCTTTAAAAAACTCAATATAATTTTCCTCATCAACTAAAAATTCCAAAATACAAATATATTCAGGATAACATGCAACTAATCTTTCTAAATCACTTTTAAGATGCACCTTCTCTTGATAAGGAATACCAATATTCAAATCAATGTTCAAATCAAAATTGAACCTATGAATATTATCAACTATAGACTTTCTCTTTTATCAATTTTAAATGATTTTTCTGTTAGTAGAGTTAGTCTTGATATAAATAGTTTTTCTTCAAAATTTTTAGGAATCATGGATGGTTTTAGAGTGCCTGTAAAAAATGTAAATATTATCCTCGCCAGGATGCAATTCAAAGATAAATTCATCCAATTTAACAAAGTTACAATTATCAGATAGAGAAGCTAAAAAAAATTCTAAACCAGAACTATTGTCGAAATCCAAAGTTTCATATTTAATATAAAGCGTATTGATTTTTGGAAAACCCAAAACCTCTAAGTAAAAGTATAACCCACGCAGTATCTTATTTAAAAAATCATAACTAAAACATCTGGTAAGATCAATATAAATACTCAAATCACTCAAACGTAAAAAACTCACTATTGTACAAACAGTCTTTAAAAAATTTAAGTTTAATTATAATATATATAATGATAGCATTAATTATAATATATATAATGATAGCATTAATTATAATGAAATCAAATAACTTAGATATAAAACGGAAAATAAAAGCAAGAGGTTTGAATGTCTAAAGATTACTACAAAATACTTGGCATACAAAAAGATGCTACAACGGAAGAAATCAAAAAAGCTTACAAAAAACTAGCCATAAAATACCACCCTGATAAAAACAAAGGAAACAAATTTGCTGAAGAAAAATTTAAAGAAATAAATGAAGCATATGAAGTCCTCTCATCTCCACAAAAAAAAAACAACTATGATAATTTTGGAAGCGCAGATTTTAATAATAATTTTAACACAGAATCCTTTAGTAAAGGATTCAAAAACACTAGCTTTCACCATTTTGAAAATTTCGAATTATTCTCAAACATTTTTGGAAGCTCTACAAAAGGAATACTTAAAGATAAAGAGATAACCATTAAAATCTCACTATATGACGCTTATATGGGAGGAAAAAAATCCATATTAACAAACAATGAAAAAATTGAAATCAATATTCCAAAAGGAACAAGTGCAACTACTCAACTAAGGTTCAATGGAAAAGGCAATATAAATCCAATATCTGGAAAAAGAAGTAACTTAATTATAAAATTTGAAATATCAAGTTATAAAAATTTTACCTTAAAGGAACGAAATCTAGAAACAAAAATTAGGGTATATCCATGGGAAATAGCTTTGGGTAGCGAAAAAATTTTTGAAACAATTGAAGGTAAAAAAATAAAAATAAAGATTCCAAAAGATACAAAAAATGGAGAAAAACTCATCTTAAAAGGTCTTGGAATGCCTGCACTTGGAAATACTGTTAAAGGAGACCTTAAAGTTAAGCTAATAGTAGATGTTCCCAAAATCATCAATGATGAAGTAAAAAAAATTTACGAAAGATTAAAGGAATTATATAATTAAAAATTTTAAATAAATAAATGATCAAAATTTTTTAAGTTTTTTTCCCAATCAAGCTTGAGATCGTTAAACCTATTTATTTTAAGTTCATATTCCTTAATTCCATCTTCAATGTTATTAAAATTTTTGTTAATATCTATTGCAAACTGAATAATATCACCTTGACGAGGTGAAAGACTAAAGAAAGTAAATTTCCAGCCCCCAGAATTGATAACAGATATTATCCTCTTCTGAAAGACATAATCTGATATTAACACAAGTTTCTGAAAATCTCTCCTACGTAAATAAACAAGTTCATTCCAATCATTAAAAATAGCATCTGGTAATTCATCCAAACCAATCTCAATAATATTATTTATTGAAAAAAGAACATTAAGGGCCTCTAATAAATTTAAATAATAACTTTCAAAACACTGAATAGTAATATCTAATAAAGAAATTTTAATAAGTAACTTAGAAACATCAAGACTATGTTCCCTCATAATTTTTGATATTTTTTCTTTTGCATACTCTATAACAAACTTTTTATGTGTGTCTTTAATATTTTCGCTCACCTTAACCTTCTCCACCCTTTCATAATAATCACCTATTTCTTTATTGATCAAATCCAGACTATTATTATTAGCTTCATTAGAAAAAAAATCAATCGAATTTGCAAGTCTTTCTAAAAACTCTTCCTTAATAAAAAAAGTAGCAATTTTTATGCACGAATATGGGGTTTTACTTTTTCTGTCAAATTCCTCAATTTTCTTCTTAAGATCTACTCTAAAATTCAAATATCTAAGCTTATCTAAACTTTTATTAAAAGTATCTTCGTCATTTAAAAGCAAATCACATTCTAAATCTAAAAATTCTGACTCTGGATAATATTTTTTTATCAAACCTTTAATAGTAATTAAAACATCACAAAATATCTTCCTATTAACATTTAAACTCTCATTTATCTTCGAATAAGTACTAGAAGAAATTTTAGCAATATCTTGATGAGCTTTATCTAAAAATATAATTTTACCTTTAAGTAAATTGGCATCATTAATAAGAGTTGATTGTTCCTTATAAGAATAATAATTTATTAAACCATATCTAAAAATACTAAAATTTAAATGTTTCTGAAAATCAAAAAACCTATAAAATCCTAATGAGCCAAAATCAAAAAACTTCATATCACAATATTATAACAAAACATCTATTTAATTTTTTTATTAAAACTTAAAAGAATAGTAGAAGCTATAAAAATTGAAGAATAAGTACCAACAACAACACCTACCATAAATATTAAAGCAAAATCTTTAATAGCACCCTCAGTAAACACATAAATAGAAAGCACCACAACAAATGTTGTAATAGATGTTAAAATGGTCCTTGATAAAATTTGCCTAATACTTACACTTAAAACATTTAAAAACGAAGTATATGGAATACTTTTAGAATTTTCTCTAACTCTATCAAAAATAATTATTGTGTCATTTAAAGAATAACCGATAATCGTCAGTATAGAAACAATTATTGAGCTATTTATCTCTATTCTAAAAACCCCTAAAAAAGCAACTACAAAAAGTATGTCGTGTACCGTTGCAAAGATTGATGAAACAGCATAACTTAACCTAAATCTCAATGCTACATAAATCAAAATAAGCGTAAATGTTAAAAAAACCAATAACATTGATTTTGCCCTTAAAAAAGATGAAAAACTTGAATCAATAAAATAAGAATCAAGAATTTCAATATCAACACCAAACTCCATATGTAACCTATCTACTAAAGTACGTTGAATCTCTTTTTTTAAAGCATAATCAGTAATATCTGACTTCACTATAATGGAAAAATGGCTCTTAGAAGCATCACTTGAAATAATTTCATTAACATCAAATATTTTATAAACTGAAGAGAGTAATCTTTTTATTTCATAATCCTTAATACCAACTTTATCTATCACAAAATTAATACTAACACCTGAAGAAAAATCTATGCCCCAATTATATCCACCATGATACATAAAAGTATAAATAAAGCCCAAGGAAATAATACAAAAACTAACTATAATAACTTTATTTCCATAATTAAAAAAATTAAACACCCTTTGCATAATTTGAACTCCAAGAGATACTTACACATTTATTTTTACTTAAAGACATAATAAATTCTAAAATAAACCTTGAAAAGATTAAGCTACTAAAAAGTGATGCTACAATTCCTATAGACAAAGACCATGCAAAACCCTGAATAGGCCCCGTTCCAAGAAGAGTTAAAAACAGCACAGCAATAAATGTTGTAATATTCGAATCCATTATTGCCCAAAAAGCTTTTTTAAAACCATCCTCAAATGCTCTTTCAAATTTTCGACCATTTTTTATTTCTTCCTTAATCCGCTCATAAATAATTATATTAATATCAACAGCCATACCCATAGTTAATACAAGACCTGCAATACTTGTAAGAGTTAAAGTAAAGTTAAATGCCGAAAGCATTGCCAATATTAAAAACAGATTATAAATAACCAATGAAAACGCTGCTACAAAACCACTCATCTTATAATATACAAACATAAACAAAAAAACCAAAACAAGAGCCAGAAGAGATGCCTTTATTCCAAGCTTAACGGTTTTCTCTCCAATAGTCGGTCCAATAATTCTTAGATCATCTATATTTATTTCAACTGGGAAAGCCGCTGTTTTAAAAACAAGTGCAAGCTCATTAGCTTCCCTTTTATCAAAAGAATCTCCCTGAATTGAAACATTTCCACCAGCAATAGCATGATTAATATTAGCCACTGATTTAATTTTTCCCTCCATAACCACAGCCAAAGCTTTACCAACGTTTCTTTGAGTCAATCTAAAAAACTTCTCACTTCCCTCATTATCTAAACTAAATGTAACAATCTCTTTACCTGTTTGATGATTGTTTGAAATCCCAGCATCCCTAATATGAGAACCATCAAAAGAACTATCAATACTAGAGTCAACAACATAATAACGTACTGTAGATTCATCATCAATACCATAAGAATCTTTAACATACAATGGAAAAATTTTCCTATTATCTCCAAATCTCATACTATCCTTAATATCAGCAATAGAGTAAAGGGGTCCAGCCTCTAAGACCCTATCATTAAGCAAAGAAGTAGCCTCATTATCAATCACATAAAAGGTCAAATTACCTTTACCGCTTAAAAGAGAATCAACACGTTTTTCATCCTTTTCTCCCGGAATATCTAAGAAAATTTTACTTCCACCTGCTTCCTTTGTAATCTTAGGTTCTGTAAGCCCAAAGGTATCTACCCTTTCTTTAAGTATTTGCATCGTACGCTCAAGAGCGTCTTCCTTCTCCAAAGAACTTAAAGTTCTCCCTAACTTTTGTTCAAGACCTGAGTAATTAAGAGAAATAGTAATACTCATTCCACCAGATAAATCAAGTCCAAGTTGTATTATTCCGTTTTTATTTTTCTTGATATTTTCATAATACCTATAAATTTCAAGACTAAGTTCTTCAATATCAGCATCTGTCAAAAATCCATTCCTTAAGGCTTTGAGATTAAAAGATTTGGGAAAATTTTTTCCATAAATTCTATAGTTATTTTTTGAAATTGGAATTAAATACTTTAAATCATCTGGAATCTGACCATTGGGATCTTTTTGATATAATTCCTTAAGTTGAATAAGAGAGCTCAAGGCTTTACTCTTAGAATAATCTCTTAAAGCCTCTTTCGAATAAGAGCTAATTCTTTTATCTTCATCATTAGTAAAAAAATACCATCTTAAAGTAGGAAATATTAAAAAATAAGCAAATGATGTTACAAACAATATTAATATAAATTTGGAGACTCTATTCATATAATAGCACCCTTATTAAGTTTATTTAAACTAAATATTAGTCTAAACTAATATTACATTATATATTATATTTATTTATATATTATATTAATTGATTTTAATGCCTGCATTTTTACTTTTACTGTCGTCAAAAATAACCTTTTCAATTGAACTTTTTATAAATTTTGCTTCAGAAGTTGGATTAAGCTCAAGTAAAACCTCGGAATCACTAACCTTTTTAATAACTCCAAAAATTCCACCTATAGTCAAAACCTTATCTCCTTTTTTAAGGTTCTTGATCATCTCCTTTTTTTTCTTCTCTTCTTTGCGCTGAGGAGATATTACTAAAAACCAAAATATAGCAATTACAGGAATAAAAACCAACAAACTTCGAAAAAAACTACTGTTATGGCTAAAATCTTGTAATAAAAACATAAAACTTCCTAACTTTTAAACATAAGTAACTTTTATACTAGCAATATTATCCGGATAAACTACTCCAAAGAGGAGCTCAAGCTCCTCTTTTTTACTATAACTAGATTTACTAATTTTATTATACTCTTCAATTAAATATCTAATAAGAGTATCATCATTTTTACAAAGAGCCTTGCTAAAAGCGCTTCTATAAAATCCAAGATTCAAAAGCTCCTCTACACCCTTATCTTTATGCTGACTTAAAAGCTCTTTATCTATTATTGCCTTAGAGCCATCATAACCTACACAAAAAACAAACTCATTTTCACTCAAATCTAGCTCCTCATAACAATACAAATATATTATAACAAATAAACCTAAAAATAAGACTAACTTACATCATTCCCATTCCAGGATCCATAGGATAACCGCCGCCACCACCAGCACTACTCTTTTCTTCCTTCACTTCAGTGATAGCACACTCTGTTGTCAAGAGCAATCCTGCAATTGAAGCTGCATTCTGAAGAGCACTTCTTGTAACCTTGGCAGGATCAATTATACCACTCTCTATCATATTCACCCATTTAAAGTTAGCTGCATCAAAACCAAGTCCCTTCTTTTCAGTTTTAATCTGATGAATATAAACAGAGCTCTCAAATCCAGCATTAGATATTATTTGTCTCATTGGCTCCTCAAGACTCCTTTTTACGATTTCAAAACCTTGCTTCTCTTCATAAGTAAGCTTACTTGTATCAACTGTATCAAGATACATAGCAACTTCAATAAGAGTTGATCCACCACCAGGAACAACACCTTCCTCAACAGCAGCACGAGTCGCAGATAAAGCATCTTCAACCCTATGTTTTTTCTCCTTAAGTTCCAATTCAGTAACAGCACCAACATTAATAACAGCAACTCCGCCAACAAGTTTTGCAAGACGCTCTTGAAGTTTTTCTTTATCGTATTCAGAACTTGTTTCTTCAATTTGTTTTTTAATAAGCTCAGCACGCTCTTTTATTCGCTCTTTATTTCCAGTATTAATAATTGTAGTATTATCTTTATCAACTTTTACTGACTTAGATTGTCCAAGCTGCTCAAGTTCAATATTCTCAAGAGTAAGTCCCAACTCCTCACTAACAAGCACCCCTCCAGTAAGTATTGCAATGTCTTCAAGAATTGCTTTGCGTCTGTCACCAAACCCAGGAGCTTTAATTGCACAAACCTTCAAAGCACCACGAACGCTATTTAGAACAAGCGCTGCAAGAGCCTCTCCCTCAATATCTTCAGCAATAATCAACAAAGGTTTATTTGTATTTAAAACTTTTTCAAGAATTGGCAAAAGTTCTTTAATTGTACTAATTTTCTTTTCACATATTAAGATGTAAGCATCATCAAAGTTTACACTCATATTTTCTTTATTTGTAGAAAAATAAGGAGATAAATATCCTCTATCAAATTGCATTCCCTCAACATAAGAAATTGTAGTATCAAAAGTCTTTGACTCTTCAACAGTAATAACTCCATCTTTTCCAACCCTATCCATTGCTTCAGCAATTTTTTCACCTATTGAAGTATCATTATTTGCAGAAATAGATGCCACTTGTGCAACTTCTTCTTTAGTAGTAATTTTTTTAGCAGATTTGCGAATCTTATCAGCAGCTAAAGTCACAGCATGATCTATTCCTTTTTTTATTCCAATTGGATTAATTCCAGAAGAAACATTTTTAAGTCCTTCTCTTGCAATCGCATAAGCAAGCACAGTAGCCGTAGTAGTTCCATCTCCAGCCAGATCATTTGTCTTAATTGCAACTTCTTTTAAAAGCTGTGCTCCCATATTTTCAAACGCATTATCAAGCTCAATCTCACGAGCAACACTCACTCCATCTTTTGTAACAGTAGGAGAACCAAATTTTTTATCAATTAAAACATTTCTCCCTTTAGGACCAAGAGTTACCTTTACAGCATTTGATAATTTTTCAATGCCGCTGAGCAGATTTTTCCTAGCATCTTCATTAAAATATATGTCTTTAGCCATAAATTTTACTCCTTAAGTATAAAAATTAAAGTTAAATAAAATATTATTATTTACACGCATCACTATAAAAATATAAATTTTTTTTATTCATTAATCAAGCTAAAATTACATAAAAATAAAGAAACCTCTTAAAAAGAATTTACTGAAAAATCAATACCATTTATACTAATCTATATATACTTATGTAAAGATTTTTTATGATATTTAGAAAATTCAGAAATTCAAAAACTTACATTGTTATCATTTCAATAACTGCATTTGCAGAGAGTAAATTATATTCCATCTTATCAAATACCAAATATTTAATTGAAAATAAAAATCTAAACTACAAGATACATTGGATATTTCCAACATACTTTTTTGAAATTTTAAAATTAAATCCAGAATTAAACAAATGGTTCTTTAAAAGGCTTAAAAACAATGAAGATATTTACATTCCAAGCACATACAGCGGCAATCCTCATGAATACATGTTACACAATGAAATACACGTAGATTTATACTGGGCTTTAAAAAATCCATTTAAAAGCGGATATAAAGACTTATTTAAAGATAATCCACATACATTTTACATATACAATATGGAAAAACTAAGAAAGAAAGTACTTGAACTATATAGAAAACTTAATTTTAACTACATAGAAGGAGTAAGAACTGCAAAAAACAATAAAAAATATTTGGTTTTTTATAAAAACAATTGTCAATTTTTATCAGAAATTCAAGAACCTGAAACACAAAAATATAATACAGATACACTTATTTACTTTCACGAAATTAAAGACGTCTATAACAACCAAGAACTAAAAAACTTTTTACTGTATCTAAAAGCGCTAGAAGCAAACTTTTACAGTATCAAGATACAAAATCTAGAAGGCAAAAAAATAATCACAGAGCTCTTAGAAATTCCAGAGTTTAATTCATTAAAAGAACAATCATTAATATTACAATTTCAAAACAAAAGACTAAAAGAATACCAAATAAACGAAACCTCCTTAAAAGACTTTTTAGTTAACAAAAATTTTGAACATTATTCAAATAACTTAGAGCCTAGTACAAGTAAAAATCTTGAATACAACATGGAAGGCAATTTTACACTGTCCCATGAAAAATATCATGTTAAGTTTGAATCGGGAAAACTTAACAAAATAAAATATAAAGAAAGAAAAGCTGAATTTTTAGATTCTTGCAGAACCTATATTAAAATATTATCAAAAAAAAACATAATTATAGAACCAACTATTGAAAGTTCATTTTCATTTTCAAATGAGAAAATTTTAGGAATTAGACAATACTTAAATTTCAATACAAAAGAAAAATCAATAATTGATTTCTTTCTAGACGAAAGTCTTTTAAGCTTTTTTATATCGATTAAAATAGTATGGCCTTCTATTATAGATAGTAATAACAAAAGTTCAAAGACAAGTAACACAAATTATTTAATTGAATATTCAAGTTTTGAAATACCTATTTTTGAAGTAGAGAAAGGGGCGAACTTAAAAATTACTGCAAGATACAGTGATTTGGATACTTATGAAAAAATTATTGAAACAAAAAAAGACATGAAAGGATATATTAATGGCACAGAATTTTTAATATCTAAAGGAAACGATCAACGCAGTAATTTTTTCATAAGCTTCTTAAATATCGAAAAACATATTATATACACTATTAATTACAAAATTGAAAAAAGAGGTCTTAAGAGATGGTTCATTTTAAACATAGGAGGTTCTTACAATGCAGTAAAAACCGAAGATTTAAAAAACTATTTTTTGAGTTTAAACTTGCTATTACTACCAATTAATAACAATTTCGATAATAAAATAAAGATAAATTCAAAAATAAAAACTCTACTTTTTTACCCAAATATAAAAAAAAATGAAAATAAATAGCTATCAGTAGCAAAATATTAATAAACCGTTATAAAATTATTTTTATAAGGACATTAAAGTACTTAATCTTAAATAATAAAGGGTATTATATATGAACAACAACACAACAGAGGTACATTCTACTTTAGAAAAAGTCGGAATTACTAATGACCCTATCTTACTAAAATCATTAACAACCGAGTTAGGCATGAAAGCCTCTCATTCAAGAAATAGAATAATTTTACACATTGCATCAAATCCAAGAGAGTATTTTACAGCAAAAGAAATTTACAACAAATTAATAAAAGAAATACCTAGTTTATCAAAAGCAACAGTGTATAATACATTGAACATCTTGAAAGAGCGTAACATCCTAAAAGATATAAAAACAACCGACCAAAAAGAAACAAGGTTCTACTTAAGCTTGACTTCTACAATAGCTCACTTTAAATGCAACAAATGCAATCAAGTTTACCCCATCCAACTTGATGACATTAAAGATATTCTGAAAGACAAACTTGGAGAAGAATGGAAAACTAAATCCATTGAAATTATTTATTCAGGGGCATGTAACAATTGTCATCAACAATCTAAAAAAGAAAAATCTAATATAGACTATGACAATAATCAAAAGGAAAACAATCCATGAACATAAAAAACGTTATTTTTATCTTTATATTCCTACTTCTATTAATATTAGTAAGCCCAAGAGTAAAATTTAAGAACGAATTCTCAAAAGTTAAAATTCCTAATACACTTGAAGAAATTGATCAATACTTACTCATTGAAGAATCCAAGTTTAATTTAGAAGAAAACACAAGAAAAGAAATCATATGGAACAAAGACAAAAAAAGAACAGAATACTCTGTAGTATACATTCATGGCTTTGGAGCATCCAAAAATGAAATTTACCCCGTTCCAAACAATATAGCAAAAGCATTAAATGCAAATATCTTCTTTACAAGACTCAAGGGACATGGAATTAAAAGCAAAGATGCATTCAAAAATGTCAAAACTCAAGATTGGTTAAGAGATATCGATGAAGCGATTCAAATTGGACAGTCAATAGGAAAAAAATTAATACTAATTGGAACTTCAAATGGTGGGGCTTGTACTATTTGGGCATTAAAAACCTATCCAGACAAAATACACTCTTCTGTTTTAATATCACCTAATATCTATCCCAAAGATAAAAGAACAAACCTAATTTATTATCCTTGGGGACGTCAAATTGCCTACCTTATAACAGGCGGATATAATGAACCTACAATAAGACAAAATAAAAGAAAAGAACACGAAGAGGTTAAAACATTTCATTCACCAACACGACAAGTCGACTCAATAATTGCAATGATGGGCCTTATTAAATTAATCAATTCTAATGGTTTTGACAAAATACAAACTCCAATAACAATAATTTATTCCCCAAACGATCCTACAGTAGACCCTGAGAAAATAAATAAATTCATAAGAGAATATGGAGGATATAAAAAAGAACTTCCCATGATTCTTATTGAAAACATTCACTCTCATGTCCCTGTCGGAAATCATAGCTATAGAAGTGCCCAAAATACATCTTATATAACAAAACACTCGGTCGATTTCATTAAAAACATAAAAAGCAAGTGATGTTAAAAAGCATACACTTGCTTAAAATAAAATTCAAACTATCATTAATTACCCATAATTTCCTCAATTTCATTTTTAAGCACACTAACACCAGGCCCATAAATTACCTGAACTCCACTACCCCTGATAATAACTCCCTTTGCTCCAGTACTCTCCAGAATATTTTTTAACACTTTCACAGAATCTTTTACAGTAACTCTAAGTCTTGTAGCACAACAATCAAGTTCAACAATATTATCAAAACCTCCAAGACCCTTAATTACTTGAAAAGCAATATTGATTTCCTTTCCATCTGAATTAGAAAGAGGTGCATTCTTAGATTCTATAATATCTTCTCTCCCAGGAGTTTGATAGTTAAATTTAGTTATTAGAAAAGTAAAAGTAAAGTAATATAAGAAGAACCAAAAAAAACCTACCACTGGGACCAAAATCCAATTTGTTCTTGAATTCCCTTGCAAAATTCCAAAAAGAATAAAATCAATAAATCCTCCAGAAAAAGTCTGTCCTATTGTGATTTGTAAAATATGAGCAAGCATAAATGCCAAACCATCAAATATCGCATGGAGCACATACATAACTGGTGCTACAAATAGAAAAGAAAATTCAAGGGGTTCTGTAATTCCTGTTAAAAAAGAAGTAAAAGCTGACGAACATAAAAGACCAAAAACTTTTGCCTTTTGACTAGGCTTTGCAAGGCGATAAATAGCAAGAGCAGCACCAGGTAATCCAAACATCATAGTAATAAATCTTCCACTCATGAAACGACTAGTTCCAACAAAAAATTTACCAGTACCTTGAGATGCAAGTTCCGCAAAAAATATATTCTGAGTGCCCTCAACTAACCTACCATTAATAATTTCAGAACCACCAAGACCAGTTGTCCAGAAAGGCAAATAAAATATATGATGCAATCCAAAAGGCCCAATCATTCGTAAAAAAACACCGTAAATAAAAGTACCAACATATCCAGTAGCCTCTACCAATACACCGACCTTGCTAATTCCAAATTGAACAAAAGGCCAAAACATAAACATAAACACAGCAAGAATCATACTTGAAAAAGACACTAATATCGGTATAAACCTAGAACCTGAAAAAAATCCAAGAACTCTTGGAAATTCAACCTTATTAAAACTATTGTGAAGAGAATAAGTTAAAGCACCAACAATAATCCCACCAAAAACACCTGTTTCTAAAGTTCTAATCCCAAGTATTGACCCAACAGATCCGCTTGAGAAATCCTCAACTTTTCCAAATATCTCAACTAAAACACCAATAGTAGCATTTAAAACTAAATATCCAATAAAAGCAGCAAGTCCCGCTGTTCCTTTGTCTGATTTTGCAAGACCAACAGCAACCCCAATTGCAAATATCGGAGGCAAATTAACAAAAATAATAGCACCTGCAGCACGCATTACATTGAATACTGATTGAAGAGCAAACACATCTAAAAAAGAATATGCACTAATAGTTGCTGGATTAGAAAAAGCACCTCCAATACCTAAAAACAATCCTGCTGCAGGAAGAATAGAAATAGGTAACATAAAAGAACGCCCAACTTTTTGAGCATTCTCAAAAAATTTTCCCATAAAACCCTCCTATATATCTAAAAAAGAGACTCATTAAACATAATAAACACTCTCTATATTTCCTTAACCTCACTCATTTTATCAACAAACTTCTTTGTAATTTCCATAGGTCGTGTAATGGCACCACCTACAACAACCAAATCAACTCCCAATTCAACGCTCCTTTTAGCTTTAAGAGGAGTATCAATTTTCCCCTCAACTATTAACCTTGATTTAAACTTATATTTAATTAAACTTTTTAAAAATTCAAAATCATTATCTGCAATATTGCACCCTTCAGTATCCTCTGTATACCCATATAAAGTAGTACCAATAAAATCAAATCCAAGCCTATCTGCATTAATAGCTTCTTCCAAAGAAGAAATATCTGCCATCAAGAGCTGATTGGGATATTTTTCTTTAATTTTATAAAAAAATTCAGATAACGAAAAACCATCAGGACGCCTTCTAAAAGTAGCATCAAAAGCAATCACATCAACCCCTTCTTTGCAAAGTTCATCAATTTCCTTAATGGTAGGTGTAATAAAAACAGGAAAATTATCATAAACTTTTTTAATAATACCTATTATGGGTAAATCTACTTCTAATTTTATTCGATTAATATCTAAAACACCATTAGCTCTGATTCCAATCGCCCCTCCCATCTTTGCAGCTAAGGCCATCTTTGACATAATAAAGCTGCTATGTAATGGTTCTCCTTCAAGTGCTTGACAAGAAACAATTAGACCCTTTTTAATTTCTAGCATAATATCAAAACCTCCTATAAATTAATTTTTCAAAAATGTTAAATCATAAAGTATATCATTTTTAAATGAGATAAAATTAACTATTAGTTAATGATTGAAACATTTGTTTTTACAAAAAAACTATCAAGACATATCTTAAGAATAGCATTAAGAACAGTCATATCAAGCCCTTCTTATAAAGTTCATCCATTTCATAATAGTAGGTGCATAAAAACATAAATATTATCATAAAATTCTAATTTTATTCGATTAATATCTAAAACACCATTAGCTCTGATTCCAATCGTCCCTCCCATCTTTATCAGTTAAGGCCATCTTTGACATAATAAAGCTGTTACCTTCAAGTACTTGACAAGAAACAATTAGACCTTTTTAATTTCTAGAGTAATATCAAAACCTCTTATAAGTTAATTTTTCAAAAATGTTAAATTATAAACTATATCATTTTTAAAAAAGATACAATTAGCTATAAATTTAAGCATATAAAACAAAAATTTTATATCTTCGTAAATTAAGCTATAATTTAACAATGTCAAATAAAATCAATTGGTTCCCTGGTCATATGAAAAGAACATTAGACTTAATTCAGACAAACCTTAAGAAAACAAATATTGTGTTAGAAATACTTGATGCTAGAGCTCCAATTAGCAGCAAAAATCCACTAATTGAAAAAATAATTGAAAACTCAAAAAAAGATAAAATAATACTTCTAAACAAATCAGATCTCGTACAAGAAAGAGAAATTTTAAAATGGAAAGGACACTTTGAAATACTTGGTAATAATGTAATAATTACCAACATATATAAAAAGAGAATAAAAAATCAAATAATATACAATATAAAAAAAATAGCTAATGTAAAAAAAATTAAAAATTACAAAGAAAAAATAAAAGTTTTAGTAATTGGAGTACCAAATGTTGGCAAATCATCAATAATTAACCTACTGGTAGGGAAAAAAAGCACAAGTGTTGCAAATAAACCAGGTCACACAAAAAACATACAAATAGTAAAAGTAAATGAAGAAATTAATATCTTCGACATGCCAGGAATCTTATGGCACAATTTAGAAAACCAGGACATTGCAAAAAAACTTGCAATACTAGATATGATAAAAAACGAAATAATAGACAATACAGAACTTGCACTATATTTACTTAAGAAAATGCACACAAATAATAAAAATAAATTCCTAGAACAATATAATATAACATCAACAGACTCACTTAAAATTTTAGAAGAATTTGGAAGAAAAAGAGGATTTATAAATAAAAAATATAAAATAGATCTCGAGAGAGCATCAAAAATACTAATAAAAGAATACAGAGAAGGAAAATTTGGAAAAATTATACTTGACGTAAAATGTCATAATAACAACAAATAAATTATTTACATAAGCATTAATATAAAGTATAATCTTCTTGATGTAGTTCAAATAGACACATGAAAAAGGGAGGGTCCAATTAGTTGGATAGCTATATCCTAGAGATTAAAGACTTAAGTCATTATTACACTGATAGTAGCAATAAAACTCTAGATAAGATTAACTTAAAAATTAAAAAAAATGAATTTATCACCCTACTTGGTCCATCAGGATGTGGAAAAACAACATTAATAAAAATATTAGGAGGTTTTTTAAATCAAAATGAAGGGAAAATTTATTTCCTATCAAAAGAGATTTCAAAAATTACACCTAATAAAAGAGAGATCAATACCGTATTTCAAAATTATGCTCTCTTTCCGCATATGAATGTTTTTGACAATATCTCATTTGGACTTAGAATGAAAAAGATAAGTAAAAACTTAATTAAAGAAAAAGTAAAATCTGTACTTTCCTTAATTGATATGCAAAAATATGCCTATAGAAATATTAATGAATTATCAGGAGGACAAAAACAAAGAGTAGCAATTGCAAGAGCAATAATTATGGAACCGAAACTTTTACTATTAGATGAGCCACTCTCAGCTCTTGACTTGAAGATGAGAAAAGAAATGCAAAAAGAGCTTAAAAAAATACAAAGAAAACTTGGAATAACCTTTATCTATGTTACGCACGATCAAGAAGAAGCATTAACAATGAGTGACAGAATAGTAGTAATGAACGAAGGAATAATCCTTCAAATTGGAACACCTGAGGAAATCTATAATGAACCCAAAACAAAATTTGTAGCTAGTTTTATCGGAGAAAGCAATATTTTTGAAGGAACGTATGAAAAAGAATTCGTTGTTAGCATGTTCGATAAAAATTTCGAATGTCTTGATAAAGGATTTAAAAATAAAGAACCCGTTGACCTAGTAATACGACCAGAAGATGTAAAAATACTACCAAAAGGCCAAGGACATTTAAGTGGAATAATTACTTCAGCGATATTCCAAGGCGTACACTACGAAATGGCAATAAAAATTCAACAATCTAATTGGTTAGTGCAAAGTACAAAACTTACAAAAGTTGGTAAAGAAGTTGATATTTTATTAGGACCTGATGATATTCATGTAATGTGCAAGGAATAATAAAAATGAATAGAATAATTTTAATATTATATATTTTATTCTTATCAATCTTTATTATCTTCCCAGTAGTAATAATAATAGTTCTAGGATTTCTTAATGAACAAAACGAGCTCACCTTTGCAAATTTTACAAGATTGTTAGAACCAAGCTACCTAAAAATTTTTTCCAGAAGCATAAACTTTGCATTAATTACAACCATTTTTTGTATGCTAATTGGATATCCTACAGCATGGTTTATATCCATGTCAAAAAAAAACATCCAGAACATGCTTATAATAATGATAATACTTCCTATGTGGATTAATACCCTACTTAGAACTTATGCTTGGATAAGAATACTAGGCAAAAATGGAATTATTAATAACGCGCTTGAAGCAATAGGACTTAAACCTATAGAATTGCTCTACAATGAAAAAGCTGTAATAATAGGCATGGTATATAACTTTTTACCATTCATGGTTTTACCAATATATATAGGACTCTCAAAAATAAAATATGAATACATTGAAGCTGCAAGAGACCTTGGTGCAAGAACGTGGCAAATATTATTATATATAAAGTTGCCATTAACATTATCATATCTTGCAACAGGAATAATAATGGTATTCATCCCCTCAATTACAGTGTTTATTATCTCAGATCTGCTAGGGGGCTCTAAACAAATTTTAATTGGAAATTTAATTGAAAAACAATTTTTATTTGTAGAAGATTGGCATACTGGAGCTTCTATTTCATTTATCGTCATGATAGTAATATTAACATTCAATTTAATAATACTTAAATTAATGCAAAAAAACAACGTAAAATCAGGATATTAATATGCTAAAAATACTAAAAAATGCTTTTTTATTTCTAATATTTGGATTCGTTTATGCCCCAATACTCATTCTAGTAGTTTACTCTTTTAATGCAGGAGACAATGGATTTTTTTTTCAAGGATTTAGTCTAAAATGGTATAAAGAAGTCTTTGCATCACAGAAAATAAGAACAGTCATATATAATACTTTACTAGTGGCTATAATATCATCTCTAATCTCTATTGTAATTGGTGTCTTGGGAGCTTACAGTATTTATAAAACAAAAAATAAAAAGATAAAAAATATCCTGTTATCAATAAATAAAATACCAATAATTAATCCTGACATTGTAACTGGTATCAGCCTAATGACATTTTACTCCTTGATAAAAATTCAACTGGGTTTTACTACCATGCTAATGTCACACATAATCTTCTCAACTCCTTATATAATAATAATAATTTTACCTAAACTATATTCTCTTCCAGAAAATATTATCAACGCAGCCCGAGATCTTGGGGCATCAGAGAGTCAAATATTTAAAAACATAATATATCCAGAAATAATTGGAAGTGTAGTAACTGGAGGCCTTATTGCATTCACACTATCAGTTGATGATTTTTTAATATCATTTTTTACAACAGGACAGGGATTTAACAACTTATCAATACTTATAAATTCATTAACTAAGAAAGGCATAAAACCCATAATAAATGTCATTTCTTCTATACTATTTTTTGTAATACTTGGTCTATTATTTATTATTAATAAATGTGTAGGTATCAAAAAATTAACAGTAGACACAGAAATTTAGCAAAAAGGGGTTTAATTTTGAAAAAAATTTTAATATTAATAATAACTTTAACAGTGTTATCTTGTTCTTCTAAAAACAGAAAAAGCAGCACCCTCAATATTCTTAATTGGGCTGAATATATTGATGAAAAACTACTAATCCAATTTGAAAGAGAAAACAATATAAAAATAAACTATGAATGTTTCAATAATAATGAAGAAATGATGGCAAAATTCAATAATACAAAAGGTTATTATGATATCATAGTTCCATCAGAATATTTGGTTGGAGAATTAGCAAATACCAACAAAATTGAAGTTCTAGACCATTCAAAACTACCAAATGTAAAAAGTAATTTGTTAGAAGAATTTCAAAATCTAGAATATGATCCTGGTAATATTTACTCTGTCCCTATCTTTTGGGGATTAATGGGAATACTTTATAATAAAACAAAAGTTGACATAAAAGATATGAATGGATTTGACATATTATTTAACGAAAAATACAGAAAAGAAATTGCAATGTTAGATTCTCCAAAAGAAAATATTGGAGTAGCACTTAAAAAACTTGGTTATTCCTTTAATGAACACAACATATCAATAATTAAAAAAGCCGAAGAACTATTAAAAAAACAAGCTCCCTTAATAGTAGGCTATTTTTCAGATATTGCTGCCAAATCACTCATGCTTAATTATGAAGCCTCCATCCAATTAACATGGAGTGGAGAAGCACTAGATGCAATGCTTAAAGATCCAAATTTAGACTTTTATGTACCTGAAAACACAAATCTCTGGATTGACGTAATTGTTATTCCATCAGATGCACCTAATAAAGAACTTGCTTATAAGTTTATAAACTTCCTATATGAAAATGAAACATCTTATGCAAACTTCGAAGCAACAAAATACAATTCGCCAAATAAAAATACATTTAGTCGATTAAAGGAAGAAGCAAAAAACAATTCTGAAATTAAACTATTTTTAGAAGAAAAATTTTTTCCAAAAAATATTTCAAAATATGAAGTATTTAAAGCAATACCAAAAATAGTGAAAGAAGAACAAATGAGAATATATGTAAACTTATCATCTTAGCAAAATCTAGGGGCGCCTCTCTTTTTAAATGGAAAACGCCCTTTCTTTTTTAAGACTCATAAGTCTCAGCAGAACTTAAAAACTGATTTTTTAATCCAAAAAAAGCTATAGATAAAATGATAATAATGCCTAGAAAAACCTGATAAAACAGAAATGGCATGATCTCAAGCGGGGATATAGTACCTTTTGCAATATTCATAACACTTATCATGTGCATACCATATGGTAAAGCCCCAATTAAAGCACAAGAAGAAATTGACAGTAATGCTGCACAACGCTTAGGACACACAGAATTAGCTTCAGACATACCTTTAGTAACAGTCCCATTAACCAAAATTGCAAGACCACTATTTGAAAGAAATCCTGTCACAACAACTATTAAAAAAGTAATTGTAAACTCAGCACTCCTTCTACACTTAGCAAAATACTTTAACTTAGTTAAAATCCACTCAAAACCTCCACGCCTAATAGTCATATAAGAAATTCCTCCTGTCAAAATAACAAGAATCAGCATTTCACTTAAATCTAAAAATCCCTCATTAATCTTCTTGAACATCAGAAGTAAAGTTAAATCACCACAAAAAATACCAATACTACCAGCAATCAATATTCCAAAAAATAAAACTAAAAATACGTCTACTCCTAAGAATGCAAAAATTAGAACAAAAAGATAAGGAAGCACCTTTAAATAATTTATCTCTCCAAGTTCAACATTAACCCCAATGCCACCAATATAAGAACCTAAAATAGCAAATGCTATAGTTGATAAAATAGATGCAGGAAATGTCAAAAAAGCACCACTCTTAAAAAGATCTATAATCTTAACTCCTTGTGTACGACTTGCAATAATAGTTGTATCTGATATCAAAGACATGCTATCGCCAAAAGCACCACCTCCAAGCACAGCTCCTGCAACCATTGGCAATGGAATACCACTTTTATCTGCTATCTCAAATCCAATTGGAGTAATAGCCACAACAGTTCCAAGAAAACTGCCAGTTGCAGTAGATAGGAAAAGACATATTAAAAATATTCCTGCTACCAATAAATTAGGTGGTATATACCTAAGTCCAATATTTGCTACAGTTCCCACACTGCCTATTTCCTTACACACAGTTGAAAAAGCACCTGAAATCATAAATATGAAAGATATAAACATAATGTCATTTTGTGCACATCCTTCAATAAATTCATTCAGCTTATCTACAAATGAATCCTTAAATAAAAGAAATGCTGCAATAATAGCTAATAACATGGCAATTATTGGTGGCATCTGATAAAAAGCCATCTCTACACCTTGAATTTCTAAAATCACTCCTGTGCCTACATAAAAAATAATAAAAACAAGGAAAGGAACAAGCCCTAAAAAGCTTGGTTTTACATAATCATTCTCGCCCATTTTCAAACCTCCTAAATAACTTAGACAAAAGTATAGAACTTTATCAAAAAGATTTTTCAAAATCTAAATAATATCTAAAACAAACTTAACTTTTAGCAAAAGTTTCAGTCAATCTATCTGTAGCAAAACCAACTATAAATAAGATTATAAAAAATATTAAAAATAGCCGATAAATTAAAAATGACATAACATTTACAATATTCATATGAAAGAAAATAAAAACCAAAAAAAGTAAGTATAGCTGATGAAAAGGCATAAATAGAATTAACCTTAAAATACCTACAATATTACTTTTTTGAGTACGGTTTAAAAAAATAGCTATATCTGATATCAAAGAAAGATTATCACAAAACATAGCACCATACATCAAAGCAGCTGCAATCAAAATTAGATTAACTCCGCTCTTTATTTCAATGTCAAAAGAAATTAAAAATATCCCCGCCACAATCCATATAAAAACAAAACAACCACCAAAATCTGACACGGTATTAATATCGATACTGTTCATGTAAAACCTCAAAGATAAAAAAAAGCGAAGCAAATCACCTTAATTAAACATAATTATAAAAATATATGCATGTATTTTTACAATTATAGCACAAAACAAAATATTTAATAGTTTTATATAAAAAATTCATTCCAAATAAAAAAATAAAACATAAATTAAAATTACACTAAGATTATTGTCTTCAAGATATACTCTTCAAAGATCATTCAGAGCAATGTCTCAAACACACTCTAAACAAAGTATCCATAAATTTCTATCTTAATTAATAAATGATAAATAATGCTTTCACCTACATCTTACGCCAAAAATGATCCTTTTCTAAAACCATATTTGCTTCAACTGGTCCTTCCGAGCCATAAAAATAATCCCAATTCTTAACGTCTTCCCATTTATCAAGAATATCTGAGACAAATTCCCAAGAAATATCAATCTCATCATTACGAGCATACAAAGTCCTATCACCCAAAAAAGCATCAAAAAGCAACCTCTCATAAGATTCACCAAAAAATTTGTTAAAAGAAGCATGATAAGAAAATTCCATATTAGCTTCCTGAATTTCATAATTATACCCTGGACGCTTAGTATTAAACTTAATTTCAATGCCATCTCTTGGTTGAATTCTAAAAATCAAAGCATTTGAAATATTACTTAAACCAGTATTAAAAATAGTGAAACCTGGTTTTTTAAACTGAATATATATTTCTGAAAATTTTCTTACAAGTGCTTTTCCTGTTCTAATATAAAAAGGAACCCCAAACCAACGCCAATTATCAATAAATAATTTCATAGCTAAATAAGTTTCAGTATTTGAAGCATTTAAAAATTCAGCTTCTTCCTTATATCCTTTCTTTAAAACTCCTTGTACTCGCGAACAAACATATTGTCCTTTAACAATATGACTTCCCATATTTTCTTTATTTAATTTTCTCAAACTCTTTAAAACCTTAACCTTTTCATCATGAATAAAGTCAGCATTAAATGAAATAGGAGGTTCCATTGCAACTAAACTTAAAAGTTGCAAGATATGATTCTGAATCATATCTCTTAAAGCACCAAAAGAATCATAATATTCTGCCCTACCATCAATACCAACCTCCTCAGCTACCGTAATTTGCACAAAATCTACATAACGATTATTCCAAATATTCTCAAAAATAGAATTTCCAAATCTAAATGTAAAAATATTTTGAACTGTTTCTTTGCCTAAATAATGATCTATCCTGTAAATTTGTTCTTCTTTAAAAACAGAGTAAAGAAGAGAGTTTAGAAACCTGGCTGTATCAAGACTACTGCCAAAAGGCTTTTCAAGAATAATCTTAGATAAATAAGGATTATTATTAAACGAATATGGTTTTAAATTTTCAATTATTATCCCATAAAATTTAGGAGAGGTTGAAAGATAATATATTGTCTCTCTATTCTTTAAAAGAGAAGACAATTTTATATAAGCATCCTTTTCTCTAAAATCACCTGATAAATAAATAAAAAATTTTAGAAAATCATCAACTAAAGCATTAGACTCCTCTTGCCACAAAGAATCCTTAACATAAATCTTAAGTTCCTCGTCAGTAAAGTTTCTTCGTGAAAATCCTATAATCCTAAAATTACTAATATGACCATCTTTATACAAATTAAAAAGAGAAGGAATAAGTTTTTTTTTAGATAAATTACCAGTAACACCAAATATTACAACATCAAAACTAGATACATTCTTTTCACTCATAAAATATCTCCAATAGATCATTATACTATTATTGTTACATCAAAAGCTATGACTCAACTTCTTACTTCCAAATACAATTTTCCTAAATTTAATAACAATAAAGATAAGTTAAGATAAAAATCATAAAATTGAAAAGCAAATATCAGTATGATGTATAATATAAATCAATGAAAAATTTATCACTATTCACAGACTTTTATGAACTTTCAATGATGAATGCTTACTTCACAAAAAACATCAATCCAAAAGCCAAATTCGAAATGTTTTTTAGAAAAACCCCATTTAAAAACGGATATATAATTTTAGCAGGAATGCACACTTTATTTAATATTTTAAAAGCATTCCAATTCAAAGAAGAAGAGATTAAATATCTAGAAAGTCTAAAATATTTTGATAAAAACTTTTTAGAATATTTAAAGACATTTAGATTAAACATAAAAATAAGCTCAATAAAAGAAGGAAGAATAGTTTTTCCCTATGAACCTATACTAATTATTGAAGGCAATCTAATTGAACTTTTGCTTATAGAAGGAATTGTATTAAATACAATAAATTTTGAAAGCCTAATTGCAACTAAAACAGCAAGAATTAAAGAAGCTGGGGCTAAAAATCTAGCTGAATTAGGTCTTAGACGAGCTCAAGGAATTAATGGTGCACTCTCAGCAAGCAAAGCTGCTTACATAGGGGGCGCCGACTTCACAAGCAATATGCTTGCGGGATTTAAATACAATATCCCTGTAACTGGCACAATGGCTCATAGCTGGGTAATGAGTTTTGAAAGTGAAGAAAAAGCTTTTTGGGAATACGCAAAAACATATCCAAACAACGTAAGCTTACTAATTGACACTTACGATACACTTAACAGTGGACTGAAAAATGCAATAAAAGTTTTTAAAGCACTAAAAAACAAAGGAAACAAAAATTTTTCTGTTAGAATTGACAGTGGAGATCTTGAATACTTAAGCAAAGAAGTTAGAAAAAAACTTGACGAGAATGGATTATTTGAAGTAAAAATTATTATATCAAACGAACTTGATGAAGAGATTATTATGTATCTAAACTCAATTCATGCTCCCATTGATTTTTGGGGGGTGGGTACTAATTTAGTTACTGCAAAAGGAGATCCCAATCTTGCAGGAGTATACAAAATAATATCAATTAAACAAAACGATGAATTTATTCCTAAAATGAAAATATCAAATAATATAGACAAAACAACATTACCTTCTCAAAAAGGAATTGCAAGAATATATTCAAATGGACAAATGATTTTCGATCTAATTTTTTTAAAAGAAGAAGAAGAAGAAATAAAAGAAATGTTAAGTTCAAAAAAGAAATTTATCATTTTTCACCCCATACAAGAAAATATATTCAAAGAAATAAAAACATATGAAAGCTTTGAATTTTTAATGCATACAGCCTTTGAACATAATAAAACTCGTAAAACCTTCGAATCAAGTTTAGAACACATAAGAAAAAGGGCTCAAGGCGACCTAAAAAAAATCGATCACACTTACAAGAGAATAATAAATCCACACATATACAAAGTAAGCATTACAGAAAAATTAAAAAACTTAAGGAACATGCTTACTAAAAAAAACAAAATTCTATAACAATATGTACAAAATATATAAAACAAACAAAGTAAGCAGAATTTATAACAAAATTAAAGAGCTAACTAGAAATGACGACATATTCAAAAAAGAAACCATCATCATCGTAAAAAACAACATTTTAAGTGGAGAAATTAAAAAATATATAGCCAATATGAATGAAGTCTCATATAACCTCAATATAAAACAAAACATAATGAAAACGATATATAAACTTTCAATAAAAAACCACAATATAAAAAATTTTTTAGAAAATAATACACTACTCCTTTACTCAGAAACAGAAAAATTCATTCTATATCACATATTAAAAGACAATAAAATAAAAAACATCAAAGAATTTAAATCAACAAAAAATAGATATATATTTTCATTAAAGATAGTAAACTTATTTCATAAATATTACTCTAAATTTTCAAATCTGATTGAGCATTGGAGACAAAATAAACTTCTTTTTAAAGATAAAAATGAGAACCATAGTGAATTAATGCAAAAAGAAATGTTTGACAAACTATTTGAAAATCAAATCAACATTTTTGACCTGCAAGAAAAAATAGCAAAAGAGACAACAAAAACCCAACAGAGCATTGAAACAAAAAGAATAATAATCATTGAAGAAACCAGAGAAATTGACAGAAAGATCTTATATTGCTTGCAAAAAATTTTTGACATTACAGTGTACGAATTAATACTTGAAGACATAACTCAAATTAAATCCACTTTAATAGAAGAATTAGTACCAATAAAATTTCAAAAATGCAACTCAAACATGCAAATAGAACAAGAAATTGATATTCAATCATTTAAAGAGAAAAATTTTTTAGCAAGTTTCAAAAATAACATTATAAAAGATACCCCTCTATTAAACTTGGATAATAGTTTTAAAATCATAGAGGCAAAAACAAAAAAACGAGAGGTAGAAATTTTAGTAAACAATATTTTACATTCAACACAAAATAATAATTTAAAAATAAATGATATAGTAATAACTTACCTCTCAAAAGATATGGATATGTACTTACCATACATAGAAGAATTTTTAAATAAATATGAAATTGAATTTAACATTCTAGATTCTAAAGATATCTCAAAAAGCCAAAGCGTAACTGCTTTAAAGCAATTAATGAAACTTTTTATTTCATACAGAGGATCGATTAGTAATTTCAACAGAAAAGAAATAATTGAATTTTTAAGTAATACAAAAGTAATGAATAAATTTAACATCTCCATAAGTGAATTAGAATACTTAATAAAATTTAGCGACGCAGTAAATATTAATTTTGGAATGAACGATACGCATAAAGAAAGCTTATCTTATGATAAGAATTTTTTAAATTCATGGGAAGATGGTTTTAACAGATTTCTCACATCTGAAATCTTTAATGAAAAATATGAATGCAAAAATTGTCAAGAAGTTATAAGTTTTCAAGATTCAGATTCAATAATAAGCTTAATAAGCATAATAAGAAGCTTATACGAAGACATAATGTACTTCAAAGGACAAGAATATACAATATACGAATGGGCAGAAATAATAGACATCTTCATAGATAAATATATTAAAATTGAAAATGATAATAAAATTGATGAATATATAAAAACAAGAATACAATACCTTAAAAATTTCTCAAGAGATTTCAATGACAATCTTCACAAAGATTACATGGAAAAAGTTAAAGGAAGAAAAGTTGAATTTGCTCTTTTCAAAATAATGCTTGAAGAAAGCCTAGAACAAAAATCATATCAATTAAATAATCAAAATACAGGTATACTTGTTGCAAGCTCCGATAAAATCGAATATTTACAAAAATCCGAAATTCACTTCTTAGGAGCTAACGAATTAGATTCAAATATTTACTTTGATAACATGAATTTATTAAATGAATATTATGACCATGTTAATGTGGAGCAAGACACCATTTCAAATTTAATTAAGATAATTTTTGCAGCATCAAACAAATTTTATTTTTACTACTCAACAAGCGAATCTCTAAATCCAGAAAGCAATAAACCTAAAATAATAAATAAGATAGTAAACCACATAAAAAATATGGGAGAAGAACTAAAAATTGAAATCCACCCAATTGAAAATTACAATTTTGAATACTTCAAACAAGAAAAAGATGATTACTTAATCAACTATGATACAGAGGCTTTTAATATTGCAACATTACTACAAAAAAGCAATCACTCAAAATTCAAACAGAAAAGAATCAAATTAAAAAAACAAATCACACTAGAAATAGAAGATATCAATAAAGCTATGACTAATCCTTACAAATACTTTTACGAAGAAATATTAAATGTATACATCAAAGATATAAGCCAAATAAGTGAAATTAAGGAAAATCAAGAAGAGCAGATTATTGACATTGATAATTTTAATTACAAGCTAATGAATAATCTCATACCAATACACGAATGCATAAGAGATGAAATTAATGAAAACCACATATTAGAAATAATAGATATTATAATTGAGAACCAAATTCAAAAGGGAATAATTCCTATAAACATCAAAAAAGCAACAGTAAAAGAAAAATTCATAGTAAAATTCAATGAAATTAAAAATAATATTACTATTAATTTTCAAGAATTTTTCAAAATGCAAAAAGCCGACATCATATTAAACAAAAACATACCCATTAACTTTGAAGGTGAAACGCTAGAATTTAAGTTAAAAGGAAAACTTAAAAACATATATAAAATCGATAATCAATATTATTACATCAATTTAGAAAAAAAAGATTACAGCCAAGACAAAATCATCAGAAAAATAAATCTATACATAATGGGGCTAATTTTAAAAAGTGAAATTGAGAATATAGATTCAATTCAAGAAATAAGAATTCTTTATGAAAACTCTAAATTATCACTCGATAATAAATATATAAATAAGATAATAAACTCTTCAGATCTTGTAAATCTACTAAAACAAATAGCATATATTTCAAGCTATCCCACACCAATCTATAAGGATTTAATACAAAAAAGTTTAATTAAAACAAAAGATATAAACGAATTTCCAACAATATTAATAACACAAATAAAATCTCTGAAAAAAAGCATTAATATTAACAAAGCTATGGAATTTATTCTCAAACAAAAAGATATAACATGGTGTCCATACTATAACAGATTTAAAGACACTCATGATTTAAACATAGATAAAAACTTAGAAAAGCTACTTCAGGACTTTTATGCTAAATTCATTTAAGGCTATACAATTAATCCTATGAGAAAAATAATAGATAAAATTAAATACAATGAAAAGGTATTAATTGAGGCTTCAGCAGGAACTGGAAAGACATACATACTTGAAAACACTATTACGAACCTACTCACAAACAAAATGTACTCTCCAAGCGATATCTTGGTGCTAACATTCACAAAAAAAGCAACAGAAGAGATGCGCATTAGAATACTAAAATCAATTAAGAATGCATATCAGAATTCAAAAACAAATAAATCTCTACAAACAATTTACGAGCAATCAAATAAAATTTTTATCTCAACAATAAACAAATTTGCACTATACTCTCTAAATAATTTTCAAATAGAGACAGAAAATTTTTCCATATACAGCGTAAAAACAAGCTTTAAATCAGAAATAGATACAATAGTTTATGAGTTTTTAAGAAAAACAGATTCATTAAAAAAAGAATTACAAATTAAAGAGTACGAACTTGAAATCTTTAAATCCAATTTTAAAAATACAAAAGATATAACTCAACATATGAGACAAGCATATAAAAGAAACAAAACAAAAGAACTTGGAGATTGGTTAAAAAATCAAACAACTTTTGAAAAAATACTCATAAATAAGGATAAATTAATTCATAATTATAACTTAATAGTCGAAGCACTAAATGAAATGACTATGGAAGAAAAAAGAATTTTTCTAAATAAACATAACCAAGGAATTAAAACCTCAGAAATAAAATATACTCACGAGAAAGACATAGTCAAAATAACAGACATACTTGTAAATAACAAGTTTTTCTACAAAATAATAGAATCTAATCTCAAACAAAATGTTACTCTATCAGCTAAAGAATTAAAAATACAAACCGATTTAATAGAACTTAGTCATCAAACAAGCACATACAAAGAAGATGAAAACACACTTAAGAAATACATTAAACTAAAAGTCGAACATAAGATACTTAAATATATAGAAAATGAACTTGCACATACTATTAATGAAACAAATACAATAGACCAAAAACATATAATGATAAACTTTAAAAAATACCTAGAATCTTCTAATAGCAAACTATTAAATTCAATAAAAAACAGATATAAAATAATATTAATAGATGAGGCACAAGATTTAGACCTAATACAAATAGAAATATTTGAAATACTTAATGATTGTGGTATAAAAATAGTATTCATCGCTGATCCTAAGCAAATAATTTATACATTTAGAAATGCTGATATATCATTTTACAACCAAAACATAAAATACAAAATAAAAGATGATGCAAGAATAACTTTACTAACAAATCACAGATCAAACAAAGAATTAGTTGAACCATTAAATATTATGTTTGACAATATCTATAATAAAACATTCACAGCTAAAATAGAACAAACAGAATTTACCAAGTCAATAACAAATCCCAAGAATGATGAAAATAAAATTTTTGTAAATGAGAAAAAAATAGAAGCAATAAATATAATCGAAACTGAAGGAAATGAAAACGTCTTACAAAAAACAGCACTAACAATAAAATATTTGCTAACAAACGGCAAAATTTATGATGATAATAAACTTAGACAAATTAAAGAATCAGACATCAAAGTACTTTGCAGGACGAGCAAAGAAATCTCTTTAATGGATCAAGAGCTTAAAAATCAAGATATAAAAACAAGTTTTAAGATCGAAAAGTCATTATTTAAGACTAAAGAATTTAATGAAATATTTTACCTCATAAAATGTCTAGACAGAAAACAAAATTTTCACACTCTAAATTATATATTAACCAGCAAAATAATAAACCTTCCATGGGAATTATATCTAAGGTTAATTGAAAAAAATGAAATAAAATATATAGAAGAAGCTATTATTGACATAATACATTTACTTGAAAATCAAGAAATAACATTAATAAAAGCAATAGACAACATTGTATCAAATAAAGATTTATGGATTAGTCTGGCAAAAAACTTTAGTAACTCTACCTTTACTGAATTTGCACAATCAAAAAAAAGCTATAAAGAAATTCTAATAACTGAAAAAAAATTTGAAGAACTTAAAAACTATGAGACAAGTTTAGATTTTATATCCAAAATTTACTATGAAGACAAAAATATAGAATCACTAATATACACTCTAGAAAGCCTAATCCTTAATGAAAATATTGAACAAGATGAAGATCAAAATACAATTCAAGACAGTCAATCTATAGAAATAATGACAATTCATAAATCAAAAGGACTCAGTCTTAATATTGTATTTCTAATAGGCGATACACAAAACAATGATAATATACTGAAAAAATCTGACACATTTTATAAATTTTGCTTAGAAAATAAGACAGAATATGACTTTTTAAAATTAAAAAAAAATCAACAATTTGCTAAACAGAAAATTTTAAATGAAGAGAAAAACATTTTTTATGTAGGAACAACACGATCTAGGTTTGCCCTATTTATTATCAATAAAGGGACAATAATAAACAAAATGTTAGAACTAGCAGAAATAAAAACAATTGATGGAATAAATCTAGATTTTAACGTATACAATTTGATTAAAATTAATCAATTTAATAAATTAGAAATCAGTAATAATAAAGATATAAAATTAATCCCGCCAACTCCAATAAATAAAAACCTATTTAAAAAAGAACACACACATAGCTACACAAGTCTTGCAGCAATTTATAAGTCCAATTATTATGCAAATCAAGAAACAAAAGATGACGAAACTTATGGCAATGATGATACTCTCACTGATGAAATACTTCCAAGAGGCAAGGATATTGGAAATATTTTACACGCCATAATGAAAGATATAAATTTCAGCGATGCAAAAGACAATTTCAATAACTTTCAAAAAATCAACATTGCCCTTATACAAAAAAAAATAGAACATTTTAATTCAAAACTAAACACACCAAAAACACAAGAAATACTAACAAAGATGATCTACAACATATTAAACACTAAAATTAAGTTTATTAATGCAAGATTGTGTGATATTCAAGAATTGCAAAAAGAAATGGAATTTCTAATCAAAATAAACTCAAAAATCTATAAACAAAAGTCTCTATTTAAAAATCATTACAAATCAGATTTAACATTAAATAACGGATATATAAAAGGAATTATTGATCTTATATTTAAGATAAATAATAGAATATATATTCTAGACTATAAAACAAATTATCTTGGAAAAAATTTGAAAGATTACAATTTAACAAGACTAAAAAAGAAGATGAAACAAGAACAGTATGACTTACAATACAAAATTTACACACTAGGAATGAAAAAAATACTCTTTAAAAACATAGAAGAATATAACAAACATTTTGGAGGAGTAATATATCTCTTTACAAGAGCATTCCAAAATGCTACTAAAGAACAATCTAAAACTCAGAATGGGATTTACTTTAATATACCAAATTTCAAAGAATTAGATTTAGAGCAAATATATTTGCAATTGAATAATTAAAAGGACAATATGAGAAATTATTTAGTCTTAAGAGAGTTTTTAAAAAGCAATAATAGAAATCATTTAGCTCCAGAAATCAAAATTTATGAAATAATAGAGGCTTTAAACATAAACATAGGCAATTGCTACAAAGCATACTCAATCACAAAAAAAATACAAAATGAAAAGTGTGAAGAACTTACTATTTTTTTAATATTTCTATTCAATTACCTTTCCAAAGGTCATTTAAGAGCTAATATTAATTTACTAATAAAAGATATTCAAAAAACAATTGAATGTGCTTTCCTTGAATTGGAAGAAAAAAATCAATTTTACCAAAGATCAATAAACATACTAGAAGAAATTGCAAAATTTACAAAACCAACAAAAATAAACGAAATGATCTTATATTTAAAAGAAAATAATATAATGAAAGATTACAATAAAGATGAAAAAATCACAACTCCTTTAATATTAGAAAATAATATTCACATCTATACCCAAAAAAATTTTAGAGAAGAAGAAGAACTAATACAAAAAATAGATCAAAGACTTAAGAATAATAAAAGTAAAATAAGCGATCAAAGAATAAAAAACATTATAACCAACTTAAACACTAAAGGACTAAGTGAAGAACAGATTAATTCAATCAAAAAATCTTTAAAAAGTAATTTCTTTATACTCAGTGGCGGTCCTGGAACAGGCAAAACAACAACTATTAATTATATTTTAAAGGCAATCGATATTCACTTGAATGTCAAACAAAAAGTAGCTCTTATAGCACCAACTGGAAAAGCAAGTCAAAAACTAAAGTCAAGTTTAAAAACATCATTTAAAAAAATTGAAACAGAATATGGCACAATACAAAAATTATTAAAAACTTCATTTATCAGCAAAGGCAACAAATATGACGAAGCCAATTTTCTAGAATTTGAAATAATAATAATTGATGAAGCATCTATGATAGATGCAAGCACTTTCTTAAAATTGTTAAAGGCAATCAAGATAAGCACAAAACTTATCATAACAGGAGATAAGAATCAACTTCCATCAATAGCTGGAGGAAATGTATATTCAAGTCTTATGAAAATAAAAGAAATAAGTGCTGAAAATGTAGAAATACTTAAAAAAAACTTTAGAAGCAATAATGAGATAAATTTACTAGCAGAAGCAATATATAAAGAAGATGCAAATTTAATTGATCTTCAACTTAACGTTAACAAAAATATCATTTTAAAAGATATCAAAAAAGTAAATATTGAAAATGAATTATTAAATTACAGAAAAAATTTATACAAAGATATCTCTAACTTTGATCTTAACTCACTAAAAGACAAAGAAGTTGAATCAATAATCAATATTCTGCTTAACACCGTCATTTTATGCTCAAAAAATTTTGGAAGATTTGGAATAAAAAGAATAAATGAAATAATAAAATTAGATTTAAAAAAAATCTATGGCAATTTAATTGGACAAATAATTCTAATTACTCAAAATGACTATAAAAATAATCTATTTAATGGAGAAAGAGGTATTCTTTTTAAAGAAGATTCCAAAATTTACGCTTTATTCAAAAGAGAGGATGAAAAATATAAAAAGATAAATTTTAATTTACTAAACAAATATGAACTTAGTTTTGCAACAACAATACATAAAAGCCAGGGTTCTGAATATAAACATGTACAAATAATAATAGAAGATCATCCATTTTTAACAAAAGAACTACTCTATACTGCAATAACAAGAGCTAAAGAAAGTATAGAAATAATATCAAGCAAAGATATTATTAAAAATGTTAGCCTAAAAACAATAGAAAGAGATTCAAAAATCTTAGAGCATATAGATGCATTAAATCAAATTGACAAATAAAAAGAAAAACCATATAATTTTAAGGTGTTGTATTTGGGGGCGTAGTTCAGATGGTTAGAATGCCTGCCTGTCACGCAGGAGGTCGCGGGTTCGAGTCCCGTCGCTCCCGATAACAATCTTTTATAAGAAAAAATTTGTGTCTAGGTTATGTGATTTTTTCACATTTTAATATTAATTATAAAGAATATGCACATCAGGATAAAGAAAAATCCAAGACATAAAGTTATGATAAGAACAATCATTGAAATTGCACTAAAACATGAAAAGTCCACTAAAATGTAAAACTCATTAATATTTAAAAAAATCCAAGTTATCCTAAGTAAAGTCGCTAAAGACGCCTAATTCCCACTTTATCAAAAGTATCATTAACATCATCAAGATTACAAAGTTGCCCTTTAAGTGCTGTTGAGGTACCTGATGCAACTCCAAATCTAAAAGAATCACAAAGAGAACTTCCATTTTGATATGCATATATAAAGCCAGCAACAACAGAATCTCCTGCCCCAATAGTGCTTACTGAATTAATTTTAGGAACACTAGCCACAAAAATATCTTTATTATTAATAAAGATAGCCCCATCGCTTCCCATTGAAACTATAATATTTTGCACACCCATTTCCACAATCTTACATCCAGCATCAATTAGCTCCTTAGTAGAATTCAAATTCATATCTAAAATTTCTTCAAGTTCCTTGATATTTGGCTTGATTAAAAAAGGATTAAGATCTACAACCTTTCGCAAAGCAAGACCACTAGTATCAATAATTAACTGAATATCTCTTGAGAGATGCTCAGCTATTTCATTATAAGCTCCACATCCAAGTGAGCTTGGAACACTACCAGACATAACTAACATACCTTTATCCAATTTTTTCAATTTTAAAATTAAAGATTGAAAATCACTCTGAAGAATAGCAGGTGAATTTCCATTAATTTCTGTTTCTTTTCCATCTGACATCATTTTAATATTTATTCTGGTATTACCAGCTATACTAACAAAATCATGTTCTATCCCCATCAAATCAAGAGAGTTTTTTATATAATTACCTGTAAATCCACCCAAAAATCCAAAAATAACACTTTCCATTTGAAAATTCTTAAGTACACTACTTACATTTATTCCTTTACCACCAGCAAAAAAATCATCCCTAGCTACATAATTAAGACATCCTTTCTGAAATCCATCTACAAATATTTTATAATCAACAGAAGGATTAAGCGTAAGCGTATATATCAAAATAATCTCCTCATTAAATAAATGTAATAATTAATCACCATATGATACAATATCCATACTAATAATGATAAGTATAATATGGATGCTATAATAAATATAGCAAGGAGTGTCCCCTATGCAAGAGTTATTTTCTAAAAAATTAATAATATTAAATTATGAGGGAAAAAGCAAAGATGATGTCATTGAAAAAATGGCCGATATGCTTAATGAAAATGGATATCTAAAAAACAAAGAAGATTTTATAAAAGAGATTAAAAAACGAGAGTCAATAAGCGGCACAGGCCTTGAAGAATATATTGCAATGCCACATGCAAAAGGTAATTTCGTTGAGAAACATGGAATAGCTATATTAAGAGTTAAAGGAGAAGGTTTTGATTTTAACGCTTCTGACTTAAAGCTCTCAAAATTATTCTTCATGATGGCTGTGCCCGAAAATATCACAGGCGACACCCATATTAAAATAATATCCCATCTTAATAACATATTTAATAATGAAGTTCTAAGACAAAAAATCATGACCACAAACAACACAGACAAATTCTTAGAAATTCTTTTAAATGGCAATACAAATGCAAGCATAAACAAAACTGGTTCTAAGCCCTTCATTCTAGCAGTAACAGCCTGCCCCACAGGAATTGCCCATACATATATGGCAGCCGAAAGCCTAAAACGAGCAGCAACTGAACTAAAAGTAGAAATCAAAGTAGAAACTAATGGCTCTAGTGGAATTGATAATCTAATAGAAGATGAGGAGATAAAAAGAGCAAAAGGTATAATTATTGCATCTGGTAAAACCGTTAATAAAGAAAGGTTTGATGGTAAACCACTAATTGAAGTTGAAGTAAAAGAGGGAATACACAAAGCAAAAGAACTCATTCAAAACATTCTTGATAATAAGGCAAAAATTTATACTAGTAATAAAGTAAAAGGAAAAAGCGAAAAAGCTCAAAAAACAGGAAATGCATATAAACACTTAATGAATGGTGTATCCTTTATGCTCCCATTTGTAGTATCTGGAGGAATAATTATTGCAATATCATTCATGTTTGGCATTAAAGCCTTTGATCCAAATGATGCAAGCTATAATAAAATAGCTGATATTTTAATGCAAATCGGCAATGGCAATGCTTTTTTCCTAATGATTCCAATACTTGCTGGGTACATTTCATTCAGCATAGCAGAACGTCCTGGACTTGCACCCGGCATGATTACAGGATTAATGATGAGCAGAGGAAATGCAGGTTTCTTAGGAGGGATCTTAGCAGGATTCATTTCAGGATATGTAACTTTAGCAATAAAATCAATAAGTAAAAAAATAATATCGCCAAAAATAAGTAATATAAACCCCGTCTTAACCTATCCTCTCTTCTCAGTACTAATATCAGGCTTGTTAACATACTCATTGTTAGCACCAATTGCATATATTAATATATCCATAACAAATATATTAAACTCACTTAGCGGAACAAATATGGCACTATTGGGTGCACTACTTGGTGGCATGATGGCAATAGATATGGGCGGTCCTATAAACAAAGCAGCCTATGCATTTGGAATTGCAATGATAACTGCAGGAAATTATATCCCTCATGCAAGCATAATGTTAGGAGGAATGACTCCTCCACTTGGAGTTGCACTTGCAACTAGCATCTTCAAAAATAAGTTCTCTCAAGAAGAAAAAGAAACTGGTAAAATTTGTTATATTCTAGGTGCATGTTTCATAACAGAAGGGGTAATCCCTTTAGCAGCTACAGATCCTTTTAAAATAATACCTGCATGCATAATAGGATCATCCATCGGAGGTTTTTTATCTGCACTCTTTGAAGTAAAACTCATGGCCCCACACGGCGGTATATTCATACTTCCAATAGTCATTCATCCATTAATGTGGATAATATCTATCCTAATAGGAACTTTAATAACAAGCATATTAATAGGGCTTATGAAAAGAGATAAGGATTAATGCTTATCTCTTAAAAAGAATATTATACAAAGTTTAATAAACCAACTTCAATTTTATTGGCTTTTCAAAGCTTAAGGTTCTAATCATACTCAACTTAAGTTCTAAAGTATTTGAGTCAATTTGATTAAATCCAAACTGTTCTTGAATTTTCCTTGATGTCTTAATCTTAACTGTCATATCAGAGTTATCAATAAGCTCGCTTGCATGCGGAGTAAAATCTGAGAAAAAGTAAACTAAGACATCCTTATACTCCTTCTCTGACATTGGCATTTCTTCCGAAGGTAGAAGTGCAGCAAGAGCATCACTTAAACCTTCCTTATTCAGATTAATAATCTTAGTAATATTTTTCAAATTAGCATCAATCTCAAGAACATTTTTTCCATTCTTATTTTTTACCGTAAATATAGGCATTTTCTCATCTTCAAGATAATCTTTTAAAATCTTAATCAAACTACCAAATTGAAAATCCAAATAAAAAGAATCACCATCTGACTTAATCTTTAAAAGTTTTAAACCTAAGTTTTTACCTTCATTGTCAAAATATTGCTTTATTATATCAATAGGAAAAAGAGGAATTTTAGCAACTTCCTCTCCCCCAAGAGTTGTCACAATTTCTTTCCTGACCTTCTCAAATTCTTTATTAACATTAAATTCTAATGAAACCGTCCCACTCACATCATCTTTTAAATTAACTTCTGAAATTGCAGTACAAGCAATAAATATTAAAGGCACAAATATCAACTTATAAAATCTACGCATTTAATCTCCTTAATATATGTACACTTATTAATTTATTATAATAAAATATTAGGTATTAAAACAATCAAACCAAAGGAGAAAAACAAAAATGAATGACCATACATTAGATATATCACACTTCCAAAAGTTACTGGATAAAAGCTTAACTCCATACCATTTAGTAAACTACATCGAAAAAAAGCTGATGTATTATCTTAATGCAAAGGAATTAAAACTTGATGATAAATGGTCATTAAAAACGGGATACTATTATGTAAAAAAGGAAGAAACAAGTCTTATTGCATTCAACATCAACATTAACAACATACATGAACCATTCTTAATAGCAACAGCACACTCTGATAGTCCTGGATTAAAACTTAAAACAGAATCTATAAAGCAAAAAAGTAATGTATTTTCTAACCATATAGAAGTCTATGGCAGCCCAATAATTTCAACATGGACTGATAGAGACTTAAATTTAGCAGGAGTTGTATACTTTAATAAAGATGGAATAATTAACTCAGAACTCATAACAATTGAAAATATTGGAATTATACCAAATGTAGCTATTCACCTAAACCGACAAGTAAATGAAGGATTTGCATATGATGCTCATGAACACATTGTAATCATTACAAGTCTTCAAAAGAGCATTAAAGAAAAAATTCTAGAAAAACTGCAAATATCTAAAAAAGATTTTCTATCATGCGACTTAATATTCACAGCAGCTGAACCTGCCAAAATCATAGGCAGCGAGGGTGAATTTTTAGCATCCAAAAACCTTGACAATAAATCAGGATGTCACGCCATCATGAATGCATTTATTAACACGAATAACAATAAAAACAAAGTAATTGTATTTTTCGACAATGAAGAGATTGGGTCTTTAACTTCCAGAGGAGCTAATTCAAAACTATTAACAGAAGTCTTAGAAAGAATTGATCATGTTTTAAATCTAGGAAAAGAAGAACACTTAATAAAACTAAATAAATCATTCAACATTTCAATGGATGGTGCACATGGGGCTCATCCAGGTTATATAGACAAACATGATCCAAGCTATCAAATCAGTCTAGGGAAAGGAGTAACTATTAAAAGCAATGCCAACTTCAAATATGCAACAACAGCAAATAGCTGCGCAAAACTAAAATCACTAGCTATGAAAAATAATATTAAAATTCAAGAAATAATAATGAAAGCAAATACCAACACTGGAAGCACAATTGGTCCAATTTCAAATTCCCAAACAGGCATCGAAACCATAGACATTGGAACTCCAATGTGGGGAATGCACTCTTTAAGAGAAACTATTGCAATCTCAGATCATATAGAAGCAATAAAACTTGTTAGATCATTTTTTGAAAATTGGAATTAAACCTGGAACAAATAAAAGAAATAATTGTAGTTGAAGGAAAAGATGATGCTAATAGAATAAAAGAATTATTTAAGTGTACTATAGTTGAAACTGGAGGATTATATCTTACACAAGAAACTATCAATATTTTAAAAAAAGCAATAGAAACAAACGGAATAATTATTTTCACTGATAGTGACAAAGCTGGAAACCTAATTAGGAAAAATATCCTTAAAAGAGTCGGTTGCTTAAACCAAGACAAAATTAAGCATGCTCATCTTAAAAGTAACAATCAAGAGGTGGAAATGTCTTCTAAACTTGAAATAACAAAAATTTTAAAAAAAATAGGAACTTTTTATCATGAGAAACAAAAAGAAAGTTTAAGTTTAAATGATTTAATAGAACTTGGCATCACAGGAGAACAATCTAAACACAAAAGAAAACAAATACAAAAACACTTAAGACTAGGAAGTGGTAATAATAAAAAATTACTTGAAAGACTTAATTACTTTAAAATAAAACGAGAAGAAATAGAAAAAATAATCTTAAACAAATAAGAAAAGCTCCCCCAGAAGGAATTGAACCTCCGACCAAGTGGTTAACAGCCACCTGCTCTACCGCTGAGCTATAGGGGATTTAACACTTAGATATTATGCTAAATTGAAACTCTTTTGTCAAGCACACTTGACACATAATTATAAGATTTTCAAAATAGCATCAGCAAGAATTCTAGAATCCCGATCTCTAAGCTTAGAAGATCTAATTGCCCAGGCCTCCTCGTCAAATGCCAAATTTCTAACCTCAACTAAAAATTTGGTCTTAACAATGTTATTTTTTAGCATATAAAGATTTTGTCCCTTAATATAAGAGGCTCTTTTAAAATCTTCTGTCATTTTTTCAATCATATTCTTAGAATGAGAATCAAATCCTTTGCCTTCCTCAGATTGATAATAAAATCCCATACATCGAGGCGCACCAATACTATTATCGGAATGCAAACTAATATAAAGAACATCTTCTTCCTTAAAATTTTTATACTTATTTATAAATTTATTTACAACAGATAATCTTTTTTTCAAACCTTCCAGAGTACCATTTATCCAAGAATCAACTGTATCATTTTTATTTAAATCATAATTATTATAGACTTCATTCTTAACATTAACAAATGTATTATTAGCAGACACACTATCCCTAATTAAATGATCAGGTGATAAAATAGTAAGTTCAACATTAGCTCCATATTCTTTAAGATATACATAGAGTCTTAACGCAATATCATAAACATATTCATCCTCTACAACAAAAATCTCATTATTAAGTCCATCTCTAGCTTTAACAATAGCACCAGGATCAAGTCCCCCATGTCCAGGGTCAATAATGATTAATTTATTTTTTAACTTGACATTTTTAACCGACCTAGATTGTACAAGACTTTCAAAACTTTTAAAAAGCTGACTTGCTTTTTTATAGGCATTTAAAGGAGAATACCAATCTTCTGAATAAAGCTCACTTGGTTGACTCACTTTTTTAGGCTTATACCAATAATGGAAAACTCCATTATCTTCAAACATAGGTATCTTAGGATCTAAAATAACTAAAGCACTAATATCAAAAGCATCCCTACTGTCTAAAACACCTGAAAAATTCAAATCTAACTTTTTACTCTTAGCAGAAGAAATATTTGCAATAGCTTTAACCTTAGTCTTAGCATTTCTAGATTTATCCAACAACAATTCCCTTAGATCTTTATCTGAAATAATTGCCCCTTTGCTCTTATTATAAATCTTAAGTTCCTGATTATGAAAAATACTATTTCCACTCAAATTATTCCAAATCTTAAGATCTTCAAGCAAAATTCCATATCTACGAGCAATGCTATATAATGTCTCACCAACAGACACTTTATGGGATATAAAAGTCTCACTACTGCGCTTTTCAGTCTCTGATTGTAAGGGCTTAAAACTTGGCGAATTTTTTTCCATCATCTTGGAAACATCTAAAACTGAATCTACCTTCAAATTTGTTGCTTTCTCGCCATTAAGACGGACAAGATGCTTTGCAGTAACTCCATAAATATATGCAATCTTACCAAGAGTCTCTCCTTGCTTTACATAATGAAAATTAATATTATCAAAAGCCCTTTTAATATACAATTTTTGACCAATCATTAAATTCTTATTCTCCAGAGAATTAAAGCGTACAATATCCTCAACACTAATATCAAAATCTACGGAAAGTTTTGAAAGAGAATCACCCTTTTTAACTACATATGGCTTTAAAAAATCAGGTTCATCTAAATTTAACTTAGAACCAACCTTAAGACTCTTAAAACTTAAATTATTCCAAGCCATTAATTCTTTTTCCCTAATGCCATATCTTTTCGATATATCTCCAATAGTATCACCGACTTTAACAACATGAATCTTAGCACTAGTATTAATATCGTTCAACTTAGGCTTATCATCGACCTTCCTAGCAACAATTTTGTTAGCCCTAGTCGAACTTGGAATAACTAACACATGTCCAATTCTAATACTCTCAGATATAAGACTATTTACTCTTTTAAGTTCTTTGATTGAAACATTATACTTAAGAGAGAGCGAATATAAGGTATCACCTTTAACCACTTCATGTTTAAAATCGGCATGTAAAACAAAGGAACTTATGGTCCACAGAATAATACTAAATCTTTTAATATTAAAAATAAAAGGACTACTATTTCTCCTTAATACCAGTATTTTGAACAGTATAATCATAAATGATCCAACAATAATCATACTTTTTTAAAAAAAAGGTATACCGTCTGGCTACATAAAAATGACCATCATCAAAATACACATCAGACACAACTTTCCCTGTAAAATCTGTATAAGTTGTTTCAACAATGGAAAATTTACTTGGAACTCTTGAAATATCAGAATTACTACTATTCCACAAATACTCCTTATACTCTTCTAGCATATTGTTAGAACCCGACTTAAGCTCCTGCTTATAAAGATACGATTTACTTCGATCATTTAAAATGAGACTTTCAATATCAATATACAAAAAGAATTTTTCTTTATCCCCAAGCCGCAACGCTGAAAATAAATATTCAACAACCTTATCAGGAGATAGATTCTCTCTTTTCAAAACATTCTGAATTTCATGATTAGAAGTTAAATTAGAAAAATCAAATTCTTCAGCACCATTGCCCATTTTAGGCTTTAAAAACAAAGTAATAACATTAGACTCTATACTTTTTTGTGGATCTGAGATATCTGGAAAAAACACACCTTTGACAAAATAGACTCCATCTTTATCAAATTGCACAAATTGATTTAAGTTCATAACTACAGAAAATCTCTCATTAGGTCTTAAGGTCAAAGTTCTCACAGGAATTGCGATATTTTTTGCTCTATTTCTAACATACTCAAGAGGTCTTTTAACTTTTATGTTAGTAGTACCTGTAACATCAAAATCAAAACCAAAAGTATTAATATCGCCTATTTCAAGAGTAAGTAAATCATCAGATAAATTGCTAAGCGAAACTTCAATAGAAACATTATTATTAACACGATAAATTGATTGATTGAAAAACTTTATCTTAAAATCAAGGCCCTTATAATCTCTAGAAAAAAGCATAAAAGAAACAACAGTAAGTGATATAACAAACAATAATTTTCTAAATTCCATAAACTCCTCAAAATCTAATTATATTACAAATAACGAAACAGAACATACCTATAATATATAATATTATACTAAACTACATAAACAAAAAGGTAAAAAATGAATATAAAAAAAGAATTAACTAACAGGTTACATAACAATCAAAATTTAAAAAGAATGCAACAACTCATTGAAAAAAATATACCTTTTACATTAGTAGGGTACGAAGGATTTTTTAAAGCTTTTTTAATCAACACAATAAAAGAATACAGCAATAATAATAAAGTTATATTAATAGTTAAAAACGAAAATATTTTAGATGAGATTCAAAATGACTTAATGCAAATTACAGACAAAATATATGAACTTAATTATTTCAGTCCCCTTGCATATCAAGGAATCAACTCAAAAAGTAAGATCTTTAGAAAACGAGTAAATTTCTTAATCAATTTTTACGAAAATAACCCTGGAATCTACATTGTCTTGCTAAAGTCTCTACTTACTAAAATTCCTACAAAAGAAAATTTATTTAAAAACATTTACACAATTAAAACAGGTAAGATAATACACATAAAAAATTTTGAAAATAAGCTTATAAAACTAGGATACGAAAAAACAACAAGGGTTACATTACCTGGAGAATTTACAATAAAGGGTGAAATAATAGACATATACCCATTTAATAAAGCAGAACCAATAAGAATTTCACTGCATATTAATAAAATAGAAGAAATCAAATATTTTAATCCCCTCACTCAATTAAAACAAGATAATGATATTTCTGAATTTAATATCATTCCAACAAAGGAAATTATTTGGGATAACGCAAGCATAAACAAATTAAAACATTACATCAAAGAAAATGAATATAAAAAACTATTTAAAAAAATCGAAACAAAATATAATGCAAGAGCAGAAGAAATGTTTTATCCATTAGTAGGAGACACATATCTAAGTCAAGAAATAAATGAAGATACACCTACTATAAATTTCGAAATATCAAATTTGGAAGAAGAGATCAAAAAGATCCACAAAGAGTATGAAAAGCTTTATAATCAAGTAATAGAATCAAAAGAAAAAACAATTTCACCAAAAGAAATTTTCATAAATTTGAAAGATTTAAAACTAAAAACTAATATATTTTTTGTAAAATCCCCTGCAAACACAACAACAGAAGAACTCATAGAATTTAAAATCGAAAGTAAGTGTAAATTTTTTTCAAACATTAAACTTATAAAGGAAGAAATAAAAAACTGGCTAAACAACGGATTTAAAGTAATTATTGCAGCAGAATCTAATTCACAAAAAGAAAAATTAAAATATGTCTTCAAGGATCTGCCAAAAACCATAATTGAGATTTTTAAAATATCAAGCTCACTTATAATAAACAAAGAAAAAATAGCCATTATTACTGAATCAGATATCTTTAATAGAAGACAAAAAATAAACAAAACTTTCGAATCATCAAAGACAAAAATTATTGATTCATTTACTGAAATTGAAAAAAATAGTTACGTAGTTCACATCAACCATGGAATTGGAATATTCCGACAGATAAAAAGAATCAAAACAAGTCTCCTTGAAAAAGACTACATTGAAATTGAATATGCAGATGATGAAAAATTATTTATCCCAATTGAACAAACACACCTTATTCAAAAGTATATTGGCAATGAAACACAAAATATAAAATTAGATAAAATCAGTTCAAAAACATGGGAAAAGAAAAAAGCTTACACAAAGAAAAGAATTGATGAAATTGCCGATCATCTTGTTGCACTTTATTCAGAACGAGAAAGTATCAAGGGATTTAAATATCCTCAAGATCATGAACTGCAATTATTATTTGAATCAGAATTCCCATACGATGAAACTTCAGATCAATTAACCGCAATATCAGAAATCAAACAAGATATGATGAGTTCAAAAGTAATGGACAGACTTTTGTGCGGCGATGTTGGATTTGGTAAAACAGAAGTTGCAATGAGAACCGCATTTAAAGCTGTCATGGGAAACAAACAAGTAGCAATACTTTCTCCAACAACAATTCTTACAGAACAACATTTCAACACATTTAAGCAAAGATTCAAAAACTTTCCAATCAAAATTGCAATGATGAGCAGGTTTACAAAAAAATCAAAAGAAAAGGAAATCATTCAAAACTTAGAAACAGGAAAAATTGACATAATAATTGGAACACACAAAATACTCTCTAAGAAAATAACATATCAAAACTTAGGTCTCATTATAATTGATGAAGAACAAAGATTCGGAGTAAGAGAAAAAGAGAAACTAAAAGAAATAAAAGTCTCTGTTGACTGCCTTGCTCTATCAGCAACTCCAATTCCAAGATCTCTTCATATGTCATTAATTAAACTAAGGGACATTTCTGTTTTAAAAACTCCACCCAAAAACAGAATTAAAATTGAAACTTATGTAGAAAAATTTAGTGAGCTATTAATTAAACATGCAATAGAAAATGAGCTTTCAAGAGATGGACAAGTTTTTTTTGTGCATCATAATATTCAAGAATTAGACTCAATAAAAGCAATGCTAGAAAAAATAGTTCCTTATGCAAGAATTGCAACCCTCCATGCAAAACTTACAGGTAACCAAATTGAAAATATTATGCATGATTTTATAAACAAATCATACCAAGTACTCATAGCAACAACAATAATCGAAAATGGAATAGATATTGAAAATGCAAACACAATAATTATTAACAATGCAAATAGATTTGGACTTGCACAACTATACCAACTGAGGGGCAGAGTTGGAAGAGGCTCACAGAAAGCCTTTGCTTATCTCCTATATAAAGAAAACTCGAGCTTAAAAGAAAATGCGATTGAAAGACTAAGAGCAATATCTGAATCCTCAGAACTTGGATCAGGATTTCAAATAGCAATAAAAGATATGGAAATAAGAGGTGTTGGAAATCTACTTGGAAGAGAACAACATGGAGAAATCGAATCTATTGGTCTAGATTACTACTTAAAAATGCTAAACAAAGCAATTGAGAAGCGAATGGGAAGCAAGAATCTCAAAGAAGACAAAGTCATTATTGAAATCAACTATAATGGATTCATACCCGATAGCTATGTAAATAACGAACAAGATAAAATATTAATCTATAAAAAAATCTCATCCATTCAAAGTGAAGAAGAAAATAATAAAATAAGAGATGAAATTCATGATCGATTTGGATCAATCCCAAAAGAGCTAAATAACTTATTTCTATTAGCAGGATTAAAAATTATTGCAAAAAAACTCAATATTGTAAGCCTTAAAGAAAGAAATGGATTACTCGAAATCGAATATTTAAACATAAAAAGCATTCCTGCTGAAAAAATAATGCAAATTATAAAAGACAATCCCACCATAATTAAAATAAATCCAAAATACAAAAATTCAATTTTTCTAAATTTAAAAAATATTAAAGTATCTGAAAAAATTAATTGTATATACAAAAATTTGAACTATCTTAATGGCAAAATAAGGTGAAAGATATGAAAATATTAACACTCAATACAGGAAGCTCTTCATTAAAATTTACACTCTATAAAAACAAAGACGCACAAGTCCTAGCATCTGGAACAATTGAAAAAATAAAAACAAGAGAATCAATAATTAAAATTAAAACCAAAAACGGATTACTGGAAAAAACAGATCCAAGTATTAAATCACACAAGAAAGCATTAAAACAACTGATTAGCATATTAACCAAAAAATTAAAAATCATAGACACACCAGATGAAATTAAAGCAATAGGACACAGAATTGTACATGGAGGGCCAAATTTCAAAAATTCAGTAGTACTTAATGAGAATGTCTTAAACAAACTAAAAATGGTCTCTAAGCTTGCACCTCTCCACAATCCAATTGCAATAAAAGTAATAGAAACAATAACTAAAATATTTCCAAACGCTAAACAAGTTTTATGCTTTGACACATCATGGCATAAAACCATGAACGAAAAGGCATTCCTATACGCTACACCATATTCCTGGTACAAAAACCATAACGTTAGAAAATATGGATTTCACGGTTTATCATATGAATACATAACAAAAAGAGTTTCAACAATACTTAACAAAAATACAAAAGATCTAAACTTAATAATATTACATCTAGGCAATGGCTCAAGCATTAATGCAGTCAAAAAAGGAGTATCTTACGATACAAGCATGGGCCTTACCCCTCTTGAAGGACTTGTAATGGGTACAAGAAGTGGTGATATAGATCCTGCAATTATCCCTTTAATGAGCAAACTACTCAACAAAACCCCAAGAAAGATTGAAGAAATCCTTAACAAAGAAAGTGGCATGCTTGGAATATCTCTTAAATCAAACGATCTCAGAGATATTTGGGAAAGAGTAGAAAAAAATGACTATAATTCCAAACTTGCAGTTGAAATAATGGCTTATAGAATAAAAAAATATATCGGATCTTACCTTGCAGTTCTTGATTTCAATGTTGATGCAGTAATTTTCACAGCCGGAATAGGTATTACCGATTATGGAATAAGAGAACTGGCACTAAAAGGCTTTGAGAACATTGGAATAGAAATTGATCCGCAAAAGAATAGTCTAGCAAGAGAAAAAAACGTAGAATCTGAAATCTCAAGTAAAAAAAGCAAGACAAAAATACTTATAATACCAACAAATGAAGAATTAATTATTCTTGAAAATATCAAAAATTTAATTTCAAAATAATCATAAATTAGATCAATCAAAATACCCTAGATTTTAAATATTGTAAATCACCCTAAAGCAAAACTTGATTTTTTACATCTTCAAGTACTTTCTCTCCCTTAAGTATTTTAAGTAAAGCAAAAGCAAATTCAAAAGCTGTACCAACACCCTTAGAAGTAATGAAATTATTACTAATAACAACATTTTCATCTATAAATTCACCATCAGTAATACCATTTTCAAATCCCGGATAGCACGTAAATTTATTTATACCTAAGAGCCCCTTTGCAGCAAGCACAATCACTGGTGATGCACAAATGGCTGCAATAAACTTGCCTTGTAAATTCATACTTCTTAAGATTCTATCCAAGTCTCTTGATTCAAAAAGATTTATAGCGCCAGACATCCCCCCAGGCAATATTATTAAATCAACACCATCTGCACTACACCCTGATATATTCTCATCAGCCAAAAAACTAAATCCCCTAGCACCTATAACAACTTTATCATCATTTAAGCTGATAACCTTAATATTCACACCACCACGTCTTAAAATATTCATAGGGATTATAGCTTCAGTCTCTTCAAAGCCATTTGCAAGCACAATAGCTACTCTCATAATGTAAGCTCCTTTATGCTGATGGAGGGAATCGAACCCACGACAACTCGGATATGAGCCGAGTGCTCTAACCAACTGAGCTACATCAGCTTATATAGCCATTAAAGTGTATAAATTCAAAGATATTTTGTCAATATCAAACTATCATTTTCATGATACAACTCATTTCGTTAAAACGATCATAATCAATTAATATATTAATAACGTCTCTTTAGAAAATAAGTACTTGGTATTTTTTAAAGAGAAGAATAAAATTATTATTGATGATAAATTAAATTTTCTAATTATGAATTAGAATAAGAACAAAAATTTATAATTTAAATTTTTTCATTCATTGAAGTGATTTTAAAATAATAAGGACCTAGAATGAAACAATATAAGATGTTTATGAGCAAAAAATAGAAGATTAGTATGACTTAAATGAAAAAAATTATTTGTATTACGATCCTTTTTATCAATAATAATTGCTTTCCTCATAACTTTTGGACTACAAAAGACAAAGAAAAGTTAATAGATAAAATAGTAAACCAAATGGACGATAAAGAACTATTGGGACAAATGTTTATGATAAGTTATCCAGGAGATAAAATAACCAAATTTACCCTGAATTTCATAAAAGATAAAAATCTAGGAGGAATAAAAATTTTTGGATGGAACGCCAAAAATTTACAAATGCTAATAAAAAGCATAAATCAAGCACAATCAATGTCTCAAAACAATAGATTTAAAATTCCTCTATTCATTGCAACAGACCAAGAAGGTGGATGGACACAACATATAAAGCTTAACACATCAAAAACAATAGGAAATCTTGGAATTACAGCTACTCTATCGCCAAACGACTCTTACCTTACAGGATATTACATAGCAAATGAGTTAAGACAACTTGGAATTAATCTAAATTTTGCACCCATAACAGATATTTACAGCAATGAAGATAATTTCGCAATAGGCCCAAGAACATATTCAAATAATCCTAAAATTGTTTCTCTGTTTGCTTTAGCCTTTTACAAAGGTCAAAAACAAGCAGGAATAATTTCAACAGCAAAACACTTCCCCGGACACGGGAATACCACTATTGATTCTCATACACAAATGCCAACAATAAATTTAAATTTAAGAGAAATGCAATCAAATGAACTATTACCATACAAAATACTAATACAAGAAAACATTCCAATAATTATGAGTGGACATATAGCATATCCAATGCTTACAAATGGCAAAGCAATACCTGCATCATCATCAATTGAAATAATAAAGAAACTACTTAGGAAAAATCTGAAATATGATAATTTAATAATAACAGACGATTTATTAATGAATGCCGTAAGATACAAAAACGAGAGCATCTATGACACAATTGAGAGAATTATTAGAACTGAAACTGACATTTTATTAATATCACTAAATGAAGACATCCAAAATAACGCCTACAACAACCTATTAAGTCTAATGAAAAAAGATAATGAGATAAGAGAAAATATTATTAAATCCAACAAGAGAATACTTAGAATAAAATTAGAATACTTAAAAGAGAAAAAAAATAAAATAACACTTTATCCAAATCTAAAAAAAACTCAAACAATACCTACCAAAGAGGCCAAAAAATTTTTTGAACAAAGCACATTAAGAGGGATAACAAAAGTCAAATTATCGAAAAAAGTTTCAAAGCACAAAAAAACACTTTTAATATCACCTTATAAAACAATGATTACAGAAGGTAAAAAAATATTTCCAAACAGCTCCAGTTATTATTATGACTATTATCCTTTAAACAGCATAAAACCTAAAAAACTTCAAGAAATAAAAAAATTAATTGAAACACATGAGCAAGTTATTTTTAATCTCTCAACACCCGGCAGTCTGAAATACATAGAAAACTTAAAAGAATATAAAGATAAAATAAGTATAATGGCCTCACTCACACCCCAAAATATCAAAAAACTAGACTGGATACACAATATAGTAATAGTATACGGAACAACAATATTGACATTTAAATCCGGCTTCCTAACTTTGACAGAAGACTTTAATCCAAAAGGACAAATTCCTTTAACAAACTTTAGTTCTTAATAAAGTCCTTAATATATGCTATGATCTGACTTTCTAAAAGAGTTAAAGTACTATTTTTTACCTTAAACCCACTAGCATGCTTATGTCCCCCGCCTCCAAAACATTTTGCAAGTTCACCCACGTCAAAATATTCTCTAGAGCGAAGCCCCACCAAAATAGAACCATCCCCTATCTCCTTTAAAATAACTAATATTTCATTATTCTCAACATTAGCAAGAAGTGCATAAAATAACTCATTAACGCCACTAACATTAGTATCCTGCTTAGAATTGAAAGGCAAAACAGTAAGCAATACTTTTCCATCAAAATAAGATCTAAGATTATTTAACATCATACTAAGAATATCTATTGAAGTTAAACTCTTAACAGATTCAACATAACTATAAACATCCTTAAGGCTTAAGCCTTTAGAAACAAGTCTAGCCACCATTTCAAAAGGCTCAGGATCACTTCTTGAGATAAATCTAAAAAATCCTGTATCTGTGCAAAATCCAACTAAAATATACCATGCTTCTTCTTTAGTAACCTCATGTCCAAACTCTCTAACCAATTTCTCAATCAAAAAAGTAGTTGAAGGAGCACAAGGATCAACATAACCAGGAGCATCTAACTTATCACCCGACGCATGATGATCAATAACCACAATAGGCATTTTTTTTATATAAAAAACAAATTCATCTCCAACTCGATCATATATGGAACAATCCAAAATAATGACAGCATAATCTGAAAAATCAATATCTGGCCATCTAGATAAAAACTTATTTTCAAAAGGAATTATTTCCTTCCTAACAAAAGGACCCTCATTTAACATAATAGCCTTTTTATTTATTCTAGACAAAAAAGAAGCTAAAGCTAAAGACGAACCAATACAATCGAAATCAGGCTCTTTATGTCCAATAATAATAAAATTATTATATTTCTTAATAAAATTAATAACATCTATCATAAAAAAACATTAACAATCCTTTCACATAAATCAACAACTATCTCTTACCATTAAACATTCTACAATATTTCAATAGAAAATTATAAGCACTGTGCTATAATTGACAACACAATAAATCAAGGAGTCTTAAATGGAAAATAATGAACAAAGAACAATTGAAAAAGCATTTCAATTAGCTGAAGCTGCAAGAAATAATGCATATTCACCATATTCACAATTTAAAGTAGGGGCTTGTATTAAAACCAAAGAAAATTTATTTTTTCAAGGTTCAAATGTTGAAAATGCAAGCTTTGGGGCAACTCGTTGTGCAGAACAAGCTGCAATAATGAATATGATATCATCTGTTAGCACACAAAAAATAGACTTTATAATGATTACAACAATTCCAGCAAGTGTTCCATGTGCAATATGTCGTCAAGTAATGTCAGAATTTTTTGAAGAAGATACCAAAATATTAATAACAGATCCTAATCAATTTAAAGTTACTAAAAAAGTATCACAAATTTATACACTGAAAGATTTACTTAAAGTTCCATTCAATAAAGAAGAACTATCAAGGATATTTAAGACAAACCAAATTACATAACTTCAAAGCTTATATAAAGGCAAAAATCTTTCATAATTATTTACATTACTTATTAAAACTTTATCTTTAAAATATATCTTTTACATTACTTAACAAAAAATTGAGATTGTAACATAACCTCCAACAACTTCCACCTAATTTAGGATATTAACAAAATTAATTGAACATCAAAAAAAATAATGCTATCTTTACAAATAATAGGATTATGCAGCAAAAAAAGGTAAAGTGAAAACATGATCAAGATAATCAAATATAAAAATATTAATAAGTACTCTCATTTAAAACTTGAAAGCTTAAAAAAAGATGAAATTTATATAGCTTATATAGAAAATAACATGAAAATAATTTCATATCTTAAAGCACAAATAAAAAACAAAGAGATTAAAATTAATCATTTCTATATTGATCCAAATTTCAAAGCAGAGGGAATAGAAAAAGTCCTAATTAATAATCTAATTTATTATGGCAAAAAAAATAAGCTAAAAAAAATTTTATGCGAAATCAATGACATAAATGAAGAACTTAAAAGCCTAGAATTTTCAAACGAAAATAATATATATGAAAAAGACTTAACTTATGAAACAAAAAAAAATACGATTATAATGAAAATAGGACTTAGCTCAATATTAGCAGAAATAGCATCAATAACATCTAAACTTACTGTAGGAATTCTCTTTAATTCCTTTGCACTCATTGCAGATGCACTTCATGTTATATCAGATCTTATACTATCTACAATTACCTATTTTAGTTTAAAAATTACAAGTCGTCCCGAGACAATTTATTATCCTTATGGATATAAAAAAATAGAAAACCTAATATCATTTATTATAGGAATAATTATAATAATTACAGGATTTACAATATTTTTAAACACAACAGGATTGAATAAACTAATAAATCTTAGCAGTAAATCTGAATTACATATTCATCATCATAACTATGACCATCATTCTCAAGAAGATAAAAAAAACATATTAGAAATATTTTCAAATAATTCTTTAAAAAAAAGCATTTGGATACCATTAGTACCCTTTATCTTTTTTTTAGTCAAAATAATTGAATATTTGGCAAAATTCCAAATTGGTAAACGATATAACAATTACTTGCTTCTAGCATTATCATCATCTGATAAAAACTGCATATTCTCCCATGGAGGCACTACACTAAGCTTATTACTTGCAAACTACGTATGGACAGGATTTGATAAAGTAATATCCATATGCATTAGTTTTATCATGATCAAAGAAGGACTACAGGTAATCATAAACAATGCTAATAACCTTCTCTCAAAACAAGATATAGATTTAAAAAGAGAAGTTAAAAACACATTAAAAAATATTGATGCAAATTTCAAAGAACTTAATTTTTCACATCAAGGAAATAACTTAATTCTCTATATTAAACTAGATTTAAATTATGAAAATAACTTAAAAAAGTTAATACAAAAAATAGAAAACATAAAAAAAATCATAAAAAAACACCATAAAGAAATATGTGAAATATACGTTTTAATATAGCAAAACAAAATTGATTGACACTTCAAATAAAATTGTGTTAAACTTTACCGTAAGATGCAGGGTGGAGCAGTTTGGTAGCTCGTCGGGCTCATAACCCGAAGGTCGTAGGTTCAAATCCTACCCCTGCTATTTGTAAACGTGAGGAATTAATGAATAGAAAAAATATAGCTAAAGGGAAGCTGGTAAGGCGATTTGGTGTTAATATATTTGAGCAGCCTAAGTACGACAAATTACTTAAAAAAAAGCCAAATCCACCTGGAATGCATGGAAGATCTAGAAGAGCCAAAACCACAGAATATGGAAAACAACTAATAGAAAAGCAAAAAGTAAAGTTTACTTACGGCATAAGTGAAAGGCAACTTACCAATATTTTTAAGGAAGCAAGAAGACAACATGGGGTTACAGGAGATAATCTTTTAGCATTACTTGAAAGAAGGATTGACAATGTTGTATACAGAGCTGGATTTGCCATTTCAAGAGCTCACGCAAGACAAGTGGTTTCACATGGTATCATCATGCTTAATGGAAGAAAAGTTACAATTCCATCCATTACCCTAAGAGCAAACGATGTGATACAAGTAAAAGAAAAAGACAACTTAAAAAAACTGGTCAGATCAAATATAGAAAGAACATCATCCCTTCGTAAATTACCAACTTGGATAGAAGTGAATGCTGATACTTTGCAGGTAAAGGTAGTCCGCCTTCCCTCAAGAGATGAAATATCTATTCTTGCAAATGAACAAATGATTGTTGAATACTATTCTAAGAGAGCTTAAAAGTAGAAGTATAGGCATGGCTAATAATAGCCATGCCTTATACTTCTACTTGCCTTTCTTCTTTTTAGTAAAGCTCTTTCCAAAATTACTCTTTGAAAAAGATGAAAGGTTATTTTTAATTACGTTTTTATCAGGACCTTGAGAATTAAATGACATTCTGTTTCCTGAAGGTTTTCTGATTCCATCCTTCATAAATCCTCCTTAGTAAATTTTAACATATAAAAACCTCTAAATAATATTTAAGTAATCAAATACCTCCCCTAAATGAGATACATACTTAACATAAATATTATCTCTAATCTCTTCTGGTAGTTTAATATAATCTTTTTCATTATCTTTTGGTAAAATAATTTTATTTATACCATTTCTATAAGCTGAAAGTACCTTTTCTTTAATGCCTCCTACAGGAAGAACCGAACCCTTAAGAGTAACCTCTCCTGTCATAGCAAGATCTAGGGGTACTTTTTTATCAGACAATACAGAAGCTATCGCTGTTGCAATAGTAATTCCAGCAGAAGGGCCATCTTTTGGTATAGCTCCCTCTGGAAAATGAAGATGAATTTCAGGAATTTCATTTATATCAAAATTAAGCTTAGAAGAATAAGTTTTTACAACAGAATAAGCAAGTTGTGCACTTTCCTTCATAACAGTTCCAAGACTACCTGTTAAAATGATATCCCCTTTCTTATCAAATTTAATAGCCTCAACAGGCAAGACAGCCCCTCCATAACTTGTCCAGGCAAGACCATAAACAAATCCAGAAGAATCGACCTTAATTAGATTAAATTTATATTCGCAATCAATATAAAAATGAAAATTCTTCATATTAATTATTTTGTAAATACCAGGAATATCAGGATCATGAGTAAAGAGTGAATTACTACCATGAATCAAAGAACTTGGAAAATAGAAATTTCCTTCAATTATATCTTCCCTTGAATAAACATAAAGCAATTCTCTCACAACCATTCTAATTAAATTAGTCAGAACTCTTTTCAAATTTCTAACTCCAGACTCCATAGTATAGTTTCTGATTATGTGCAAAATAACATCATCTTCTATTTTTATATAAACTTTATTTAAAAAACTTTCTTTAATTATACTTGGTATTAAAAAATTATTTGCAATTTTTAATTTTTCAATACAAGAATACCCTTCTACCTTAATGATTTCCATCCGGTCAAGAAGAGGCTTAGAAATTCCATGCAAAGAATTGGCTGTTGCTACAAACAACACTTTAGAAAGATCATAAGGAATATCTAAATAATGGTCAACAAATCTGGAGTTTTGCTCAGAATCCAAAACTTCTAAAAGTGCTGCTTCTGGATTTCCTTTATAAGTACTGTTAATCTTATCTATTTCATCAAGCAGAATCACAGGATTAGATTCTCCAGCCACTTTGACTGCATTAATAAAAACGCCTGGAAGAGCCCCAATATAAGACCTTCGATGTCCTCTAATATCTGTTTCATCCCTTAACCCACCAAGGAAAATTTTCGCAAATTTCCTAGAAAGAGATTTAGCAATAGATAATGCAACAGAAGTTTTCCCAGTACCTGGTGGACCTACCAGACATAAAATGGGTGCTTGAACTTTAGAATTAATGTGATAAACTGCTAAAAAATTCATTATTTTTTCTTTAGCTTCATTCATACCATAATGAGAATTTTTTAAAATAAATTCAATCTCATTTAAAGAATTCCTCATAACAGTATTCTCATTCCAAGGTAGATCAAGCAACAACTCGACATAGTTTCTAACAATATTAGTGTCTGGTGAATTTGTATTCATACGAGCCAATCTAGATATTTCCCTTTCGATTCTAGATTTAATATCCTCAGGAACATCCTTAGAATTTAATCTCTTAAGATAATCAGTTTCATCCTTACCTAATCTTCTCTGAATTTCCTTAATTTGCTCATTTAAAAAATATTCTCTTTGTCCCTTGTCGAGTCTAGTCTTAACCTTATCCTTAATATCTTTCTTAAGAACTAAAAGCTCAGTCTCAATATTTAAATTTATAATTAATTTTTCTATTCTAATCTGAATATTTAATTCTTGTAAAAGCTCTACTTTGGCTTTATATCCAAAATTCACACTAGATGCTATAATATCAACAAGCTTAGCTGGACTATCAAAAAACTTACTACTATCATAATCATCTTCTAATGTTTTAACAGAAAAATAAGATCTATAAGTCTCATAAGACTCTCTTAAAAATTTAGCATAAGTAAAAAGTTCGCTATTAAGTTCACATTTATCAGATATAAAATCAACTTTTGCTCTAAAGTAATTACCCTTTTTGAAAATACTTCTTATAACAACCCTATCTTGACAGTCAACTAAAATTTTTATTAAAGTTTCAGTAACTTTTACAACTTGAACAATCTTTGCATAGGTACCAATAGAATATAAACTTTTTAAACCTATTTTCCCAAAACTATTAAACTCAGTATTATTGACGCAAAAAAATAAGATCAATCTACCCTCTAACATAGACTGATAGACTGCATTAATTGAATCAATATCATCAAAGGTAGCCCACAAAGTCACATTGGGGAAAAAAACATCTTTATTTAAAAAAATAACTGGAAGATCATCTTTTTTAGCACTAATTAGATTTACAATTGATTTCATAAAGCTCTTTTGCCCAAGGCTTATTAATATGCTTTCCTGTCAAAATTAAGGGCTCAATATCGCTATTTAAAACCGATTCTTTAGTAACAATAACCTTTTTAATTTGCTTAGTTGAAGGTATTTCAAACATAACATCTTTAAGTAATTCTTCTAAAATAGATCGCAAACCTCTTGCACCTGTATTTTTAATCATAGCTTCTTCTGCGATTACTTCAAGTGCGTCCTTCTCAAATACCAGATCAACATTATCCATCTTAAACATATGACAATATTGTCTGACAATAGAATTTTCAGGTTCAACTAATATTTTAATTAAATCTTCTTTTTCTAGTTTTTCAAGATAAGAATGCACAGGAAGCCTACCAACAAACTCTGGAATGAGTCCAAATTTAACCAAATCTTCCATCTCTAAGTATTTTAAAACATTATCTTCCCTGGAATCTTTCCTACCAGCAGATGAAAATCCAATAGAGCTTTTATTAATTCTTTTCTTAATAATATTTTCAAGCCCCACAAAAGCCCCACCACATATGAATAATATATTATGTGTATTAATTTCAATAGTATCTTCATAAGGATGTTTTCTCCCACCCCTTGGTGGAACATTTGCAATAGTTCCTTCAATTATCTTCAATAAAGATTGCTGAACACCTTCTCCAGAAACATCTCTTGTAATTGAAACATTTTCACCTTTCTTTGCAATCTTATCTATTTCATCGATATAAATGATACCTCTTTCTGCAAAACTTACATCTCCATGCGCAGCATGAATGAGCTTAAGCAAAATATTCTCAACATCTTCTCCTACATATCCAGCCTCAGTAAGCGTTGTGGCATCCGCAATTGTAAATGGAACATTCATCTCAGCTGCCAACTTTTTTGCAAGCAAAGTCTTACCACTTCCAGTGGGACCCACAATCAATATATTAGATTTCTCAAGCTCAACTCCACTCTCGTTCTTATTGCTCCTAAATATCCTTTTATAATGATTATAAACAGCAACAGATAATACCTTCTTCGCATCTTCCTGTCCAATAATATATCTATCTAAATGACTCTTAAGTTGCTTAGGAGTTGGAAGTTTTTTTAAAGATTTACTGCTTTTAGGCTGTTCCGATTCTTCTTGAAAAAGATTATAACATATTCTAGAGCATTCAAAACAAATAGCAACGGACTTTGAAGAAATAATTCGCCCTTCAGCTTCAATCTTAGTACGCCCACAAAAAGAACACCCTTCAATTTTCTGACCTTTGCTTCTCGCCATATAAAGTCCACCTAAATAAAACTAATTTCTTATCAAAATATTATCAATAATACCATAATCAAGAGCATCTTTTGGAGTCATAAAATAATCTCTCTCAATATCAAGAGATAATTTTTCCTTAGAAACTCCCATCTTATCAGACATAATATCTATTATTAATCTTTTAAGCCTTATAATTTCATTTGCCTGTATATTAATATCACTAGCCTGACCGCCTATTCCACCCCAAGGCTGATGAATCATTATTCTTGAATACGATAATGATTCTCGTTTCCCTATAGTACCTCCTGCAAGCAGGAATGCAGCCATTGAAGCAGCCTGACCAATGCAAATCGTTCTTACATCTGATTTGATATACTGCATAGTATCATAAATTGCAAGCCCTGAAGTAATACTACCCCCCGGAGAATTTATATAAACATATATATCCTTCTTTGGATCTTCAGATTCTAAAAAAAGAAGTTGAGCAATGACTGTGTCTGCTCGCATATCATTAATCTCACCACTCAAAAAAATTATCCTATCTCTTAACAATCTTGAATATATATCAAATACGCGCTCATAATTTCCAGTATGCTCTACAACAGTAGGCACTAAATTATACATATATTCTCTTATCATTATTCACCTGTTTTATAATTAATAAAATCTTTAAAGTTAACTTTTTTAAGTTTAACTTCCTTAACATTTTTTAAAATTTTATCTTTAACTTTCTGTCTCTTAATCTCATCTTTTAAAATTTCAAGCAAATTGTTATCCTCATAAAACTTTTTAATATCTGCAAATCCCATCTTTGCATCCTTAGCTTGCTTAACAAGCTCACTTTCCAAATCAACCTCTGTAATTTCCGTTAAATCATTATCTACCATCTTTTGAAAAACCAACTTAGATTTTAACTGTTTAAGTACATTATCCTTTAAAATATCACCAACACCTTCAAAACCTGTAGAAAAATTATCTAACTGCTCAAAATTAATCTTATTTTTCTTCGAAAATTCACTTAAAGTTTTCTTAAATTCAGCCTCAAACATAGCAGGTGGAACTTCTATATTTAGCCTATTCACAATATCAGATAATAATTTTGACAGTTTAAGAGACTCACTTTTTTCTTTAACGAGCCTCAACATATTCTCTCTTATATGCTCTTTAAGTTCCACTAATGTATTAAAACTATCCTTAATATCCTTTGCAAAATCATCATTAAGCTCAGGAATATCACGCTTTTTTATATCCTTAATAACGACCTTTAATCTCTTAAAAGAATTAGCAAGCTCACTAAATTTATAATCTGAATCATAACTTTTCTCTACTATTCTCTCTTCATCCTTCTTCATTCCAAGAATATCATTATCAATCCCATAATAATTATGAGACTCTCCAACAGTAAAAACAAAATCTTGCCTTTTAGTTGTTAAAATCTCACTTAAAGAATCATCAAGTTCAATAAAATCAACCTTAACAATATTACCTAACTTAACATCACCACTATCATTAACAATCATTGAATTTTCAAATTGTAATAACTTAAGCTCTTCTTCCACATCAGAATCAGAGATAGTAACTTCTGGAATTTTCACTTCAACATCAGATATATCAGGTATCTCAAATTCAGGATAAGCCTCATAAACAAAAGTAAACTCAAAATCTTTCTCAAAATCTATCTCTAATCTTTCATCTAATATTTTAGGAGCAGCATAACTCAATGGTTTATAAATAGAACTTTTAAAGAATTCCTCTAAAGACTGATGAATAATTTTTTCTATAGTAAGAGATTTGATATTATCAGAATATTTACCTTCAATAAGACTAGAAGGAACCTTTCCTGTTCGAAAACCTTTGACCTTAAGACGAGAAGAATAGTCTTGCAAGATCTCGTTGTACTTATCTTTAACAAACTCTTTTGAAACTCTAATAACAGTCTCAACCTTAGAATCGGAAATTAACCTTACATTGTTATTCAATATCACACTATTCCTCTAATTTACACATATTAATGTTAATAATTGCTAAAAATTAAGCGAAAGACGGGATTTGAACCCGCGACTTCCACCTTGGCAAGGTGATACTCTACCCCTGAGTTACTTTCGCATTTCTTGCAGAAGGTGGGACTCGAACCCACAAGCCAAAAGCACTAGATCCTAAGTCTAGCGTGTCTGCCAGTTTCACCACTCCTGCACACTTTAGGTAGTATACAAAACTTAAAAAGCTTTTTCAAGTACAAAACTAATACTTTACACCCAGCAGGGTTTGAACCTGCAACCTTCGGATTCGAAGTCCAACGCTCTATCCATTTGAGCTATGGGTGTAGTTTGATACAAGTAAAAGGTGATTGACGGGGCTTGAACCCGCGACAGCCGGAACCACAACCCGGTGCTCTACCAACTGAGCTACAACCACCAACTATCCCAATTACATGTAAATTTATTTTATATACATTCAGACACTAAGTCAACAGAAACATATACCTGAAATTCAGCACTATAAAAATAAAAAATTTATAAAGTCCTTAAGCTCTCCTTCAAAAAATTATAAACTCTAATAGTTGAAGCAATATCAACTCGTTCTCTTGGTGTATGAGGGGCCTCAATCCAAGGACCAATTGTAACTGAATCTATTCCCCCAAATTTTGCAGATATTATTCCAGTTTCAAGACCAGCATGAATTACTACAATCTTAGCCTCTTGAACATACATATCTCTATAAACATTCTTAAGATGCTTCAAAAGCTTACTATCCCCAACAGGCTCCCAAGAAGAATAATCATAAACTATTTTAAAATTAGCACCTGAGAGAGAACTAATAGCCTTTAAATGATTACAAATATATTCTTTCTCAATATCTAATAAAGACCTTATTGTAAATACAAACTGATACTCATTACCAACCTTTAAAAGACTAGCAAAATTTAGAGATGTCCTAACAAGTTTTTCATCATAGCTTTCAACTTTATGAACCCCATGCAAAAATGCCATGCCCATATTTAAAAGCTTCTCTTGAGTCATATCATCTAAAACATTATCAGAAAAATCTACTCTCCTTAAAATAATTTCAAAATCATAATCAAGAGTATGCATCTTTTGTGCATTAAGCTTAAATGATTCTAACTCTTTCTCTAATAAAACATAATGCTCTGTTTCAATTAGTATTAATGCCTTTGCCTCTCTAGGAATTGCATTGCTTTTATCCCCACCAAATATATATGCAATCTCAAATTCCATACTTGATATAAGTTTATTTAAAGCAAAAAACATCAATTTCAAAGAATTTGCTAAATCAACATGAATATCAGCACCAGAGTGTCCTCCTTTAAGCCCCGTAAATAAAATTTCAACCCCCATTTTTTTCCTACTTTGTCTATATTGAGGTTCAAAGTTAATATGCACAAGTCGAGAACCAGCACAGCCAACTAAAAAATAACCTTCTTCTTCTCCATCAAGATTAATTAACATGTTTCCACTACATAAATTAGAATCAAGCCCAATAGCACCTATTAATCCTATTTCCTCATCAACAGTAAAAAGAAGCTCTAAGTCAGGATGCTTAAAAGTCAAAGACTCACTCATGATAGCAAGCATCATTGCAACTCCAATCCCATTATCAGCACCAAGAGTAGTGCCTGATGCGCAAAAATATCCATTATCTTCAATGATATTAATTGGATCTTTTTCAAAATCATGGTCAACAGATTCATTTTTTTCACAAACCATATCCGTGTGAGCTTGCAAAATAACAGGCAACATGCTGCTACTGCAATCATTAGCCTTAACCTTAACTACAATATTACCAGCATCATCTTCCTTAAAGGAATATCCAAATTTTCTAGCTTCTTCTTTAATAAAATTACTAACACCTTTTAAATTTTTCGAACATCTAGGAATTTGAGATATTTGCCTAAAATAACTAATTACAATATTTTCCATATTTATTCCTTAATAAAATCAAACTAAAAATTAAGATTAAACATATTTATTTTCATAATATGTTATCATGCAACGATCTAAAAAAATTAATCTCTAAATCAACTAAAAATTAAAACTTACAATTATTTGTAACTTCAAATGTTCATAGCTAATTTACCTGTCAAACAACAACTATAACTTTCTTATTCCTAAAAACTGCAATAATTCATAAAAATTTCATTAAAAACAGTAACAGATTACATTTGTTCAATCAAATTAAGATAATATTAAAAAACTTTTGCACCATCTGGATACTCTACAATAACTTTAAAATTTTCAGGAAACACAAAAATCTTTCTGGATTTAGACTGATCTAAATCTTGAGCTACAATTGGAATACCATATTTGGCTAATGCACTAAAGGCAAAATTTGAATTTTCAAGCCCTACCCTTATTTTCCCTTTAGCCATAAAGTTAGCACCTCCAAAAATTTTAGCTATAAGATTACCCTCCGATGCTCCATTTTCTATCATAGCATCAATCAACATAGGAATAGCATAAATTCCATACCTACCCCTATGATCAATATTAACTATTGAATCAGATTTTACTAGGACATAATGATTTACCCCTATAAGTTTATGAACTCCATCATAAAGTACAACAGACACACAAGAACCAAGTATTGTAGAAATTACTCTATCATTTGACACAAAAGCTTCACCTGGCACTATTATTGTCACATCTCTCTTTAATTTAAAATTAAAATGATCTAGCATACAATTAACTACTCTCTTAAAAAATTTTTATAAAAATCCCATAAATAAATATTTAGAATTTCCCATCCTGCAATGTACTGAACAAACAAACGTAACACATCAAACCTACCAATATCCAAAAGAATTCATGAATATACTACTTCATCACTTGTAAAATGGATACATAAATTCTTCTACATTAAACTTAACCCCATCCCATCAATTGTATCTTTCGAAAAAGCATATTTAAAAAGCCCTATAAAGAAATATCGACCCATATCTATTATTTTATTATAGATCTTTTCTTTTAATTTTACCAATGAAAAAAATTGAGAATAATTACTAAATCCGTATTCAAACAACCTCTGTGCAATTAAAGCACGCTTTTTCTCACCAACATTGTTAGCTCCCTTATCAACTCCCAAAATAACCGCTATTAACCTTATATTATCTTTTTTTGCTGTAGCAACTAAGTTTAACCCAGACGATTTAATATAACCTGTCTTTAATCCATCAGCATAAGGATAATTAAGAATTAAAATATTTTTATTCTTTTGTTTTAAATTTAACATCTTTGAAGCAGAAGTATTGCCTAAATTTTCAGGCTTTGGATAAACAAAGTCTTTAAGAGAATGTATATTAAGCATAAATTCAAATTTTTCTATATAAGCTCTTGCAAAAAATGCCATTTCTAATGCCGTGATTTTGTTATCACGACTATAACCCGATGTATCAACAAAATTCATATTTTTAAGTCCCAAATCTAAAACATTAATATTCATCAAATTAACAAAATTGTTTAAATCTCCCCCAACTATAAATTCAGCAATTGCAATAGCAGCATCATTACCTGAAGAAATCACAAGACCCTTAAGTAACTCCTCAAAACTTACTTTTTGACCTTCCTCTAAAAACATCAAGGAAGAATCTAAAGGCAAATTATAATATGATGCAGCACTACTAATAGGAACAGTACTCTTCAAATTAACATTTTTTTTCTCAGCCTCAACTAAAGCAGTATATATAGTAACTAGTTTAGTAAGCGAAGCTGGTGGAAAAATTAAACTTGGATTTTTGGCGTAAAGAATACATTTAGTATCATAATCAAGTAAAACAATTGACTTAGCATCTCTCACCACGCTTTCAAATTCAAATGAATCAAATGAAAAAATCTCGCTAAATACACCAAATAAAATTAAAGCACTTATAATAGTGGAGACAACTGTCATAAATTAACATTATATATTATTCATAATAATTTATTATAAAATTAAGAATTTAGAAAGGAGCAAATATTATGATGAATTTCTATGATTTCATTAAAGCATTAGTACCAATCATACTAATAATTATTGGACTTGGGATAATAAAAAAACCAGCCTACTACGTAATACCAATATGCTTAATAGTAACTATTGCAATAGTCCTAATTGATAAAAACCTAGGAGCAGTCAACACTAGTCTTGCAATACTTGAGGGAACAATAATGGGAATATGGCCAATAGTCATTGTAATTATAGCTGCCATTTTCACATATAAAATGGCTGAAAGTCAAAATGATATAAAAATTATAAAAGCCATGTTATCAAATGTATCTTCTGATAAACGAATAATAGTTTTGCTTGTAGCATGGGGATTTGGCAACTTTCTAGAAGGAGTTGCAGGATACGGAACTGCTGTTGCAATTCCAGTATCAATACTAATAGCAACGGGATTTGAACCATTATTTGCTTGTCTTATATGTTTAATTATGAATACATCTTCAACCGCTTATGGTTCAGTAGGAATTCCTATAATATCTTTAGCCCAAGCAACAGAATTAGATGTTAAAATGTTATCATCTAATATTTCTTTACAATTAATATTTCCAACTATAGTTATACCATTTATACTAGTTATGCTTGTAGGAGGAGGAATTAAAGCTCTTAAGGGAGGAATTATTGTCCTTACACTCCTTTCGGGAGTATCAGTAGCAATATCTCAAGTTTATATTTCAAGGATTTTAGGACCCGAACTCCCTGCAATACTTGGAAGTATATTATCAATGACAATAACAATAATTTATGCAATGCTTTTTGAAAAAAAAGATACAACTCATAAAAATATAAAATTATCACCAATGCAAGGCTTCCTTGCCTGTTTGACCTATATTTTAATAGTATTATTTATAATAATTGCATCACCACTTTTCCATGGAATAAACAAATATTTATCAAGCTTTAAAACTGTTCTTTCAATTTATCCAAGAGCAAATCCACTACAATTTAAATGGATAACTTCACCAGGATTTTTAATTATTTTTGCAACACTAGTGTCTTACTCTCTCAGAGGCATTTCTATAGTTGAACAAATAAAAATATTTTTACTTACAACAAAAAAAATGGCATCATCTTCATTTGTAATTATTTGTATAGTATCAATATCAAGATTGATGACACATAGTGGCATGATAAAAGATCTTGCAGATGGCATATCAATAATGACAAGTACATTTTACCCATTATTCAGTCCATTAATTGGGGCTCTAGGTACTTTCTTAACAGGAAGCGATACTGTTTCAAATGTTCTATTCGGTCCTCTACAAACACAAATTGCAGCAAATATTGATGTTAATCCTTACTGGCTTGCAGCCGCAAACACAACAGGAGCAACGGGAGGCAAAATGATCTCACCTCAAAATATTACAATAGCAACAACAACCGCAGGACTTATTGGACAAGAAGGCAAATTACTATCAAAAACCATCGTATACGCCCTTTGCTATGTCCTTATATCAGGTATTTTAATTTACTTCTTACTATAAAAATTAAATATTTAAGCAAAACAAAATAAGACTAACAAAAAATTATGTTAGTCTTATTCAAAGATAATTAATATGAAACATCAAAACGCTTGAATTTTTACCTAGGAACTAATATTATATCCAGTAAATCAGAATATATAAACCATAAAACTTCTAATGAAGTAACCAGTATTATAACAGAGAGGATACAAAAGATGTACAAAGTAATATTATATTTTTTAATAATGACATTAAGTACGACCATAGTTTTTGCAGAAGATACAGATGTCATTAATAATGAGATTAAAGAAAATCAATGGACTCATAAAATAACATTTGAAAACAAGAGTGAGTTCAGATTTGACATAGATGAACTCACTCCTGGACTGCAAAACCAAAGCCAGATAGAAATCAAATTCAAATCACCTGAAAAAAATAAAGAAATAGGAAAAGACGACCCCTTCTCAGCTTACATCAAAATAGAAAATGTGGGCTTCAAAGCTCAAGGAACAAAAGATGCCATATTAAAAATTGATTTAGGGGAAATTATAGCAAATATAAAAATATATGATTTCTACCTGAAAATGGAGTCGATGACCAACTTTGATTTTAACCAAGAATCATTATTCAGTTTCGCACCAATGACTGGCATTCAAAGTAAATACTACGGTTTTCCAAGTAAGAACAGAGATATAGGTCAAAAAATTTTCTCAAAAAGCAAAGTTAAAAGAACAGGTACACTTCAATTTGGATACAATCTGCTACCACAAATAGAGTTTTTGATTGCAATTGGAGCAATAGGAACAGGCAATAGAAATCATCAAAAAAACAATGACGATTCTGAAGAGGAGCAAAAGAAAAAAAAAGAAACTCCTTACAATGGGACTTATAAAGGCATAATTTACGGAACTCAATTAAAATGGAAACCAATACAAAATGTATTAGAACAAAACAGTCCAAATGTTATTGTAGAAACCCCTTTTGAATTAAATTTTGGACTCTCAGGGGGAATCGGAAACTCAACATTTAATCATTCATCATCAACATATACTGTACAAAATACAGCTATTACTAACTCAGATCTTGTGAGTCCAACTTTATCAAATGCATCCATAATAGCATCCATTGGATTGGTTTACAAGATTGGTCTTACAAAAATTAATGATAAAAATACTTACCTAATACTAAAAACAGGTTATGACCTTGGAATAGATCCATTTGCCAGCGATTTTTCTATATTTGGACACATATCTAAAAAAGCAAACACAAATAAAGATACTAAATTATTAAATCCAAAATCGAATAATCTTAACTTTAATACAAATCAAACCACTAATTTTGCATTTTCTGCAGGAATAGGTATTGGTTTCGCTTGGAATAAAGATGAAGGGGAAAAAGAATCATGGGCAATTAGAGGGAGTAATTCTTTCAGTAAAAAAATATTTGGTGAACAAGATAAAAAATCTGGAGTTGGAATTGGAATTAGCTATGGACAAAACTTATATAATACTCAATCTTCCAACATACCACTACTAAAGAAAATCTCTGAAAAATCATTTAAAACTCTCAATGCAGAGCTTTCAACTTATGAAGATAATAAGAAAGGTCTTATTCCTGGTCTTGGATGGATAGCTTCAATTGGGGTTTATGACCTATTAAAAGAGTATCCTGAATCAGATAATATAATGAATGCTCTTGACACAAATTTTAAGAACAATAATAATAGTAAAGCAAATTCATTTTATAAGTCAACTAAGCTTGGAGGTGCTTTATACATCGATTATGCAATACCTGTAGAATCTATATCAAAAAACACATATATAACCCCATATGTAGGTACTCATTTCCTAGGCTCACCTGAAAATTCAACTAAAAGCATATACGTAAAAACCGGATTAGAACTAAACAATCTGATTAAATTGACAAAAATTTCACTTGGATGGGACTCAAATAATCTTATATTACAAAAAGATCAAAAAGGAAGTGTATTCCTACAATTTAAAGTAGCTTTCAGTGAATAAATAAAAACAAGCTGTTTAAAGAATAAATTTACTCTTTAAACAGCTTGTAAAAGCTTATCTCAAATAATAAAATTTTATAAAGGTGGCATCTGACAGTATCTACTTCAAATTTCTCTCTTTACAAATCTTTGCATACGCTTCTTGAATCTTAATAAATTTTTCATTAGCTTCTTTTTGTTTAACAGGCTCATTCGCAAATCTATCTGGATGGCATTTCATAACCCACTTTTTATAAGCTTTCTTGATATCATCATTACTAGCATCATACCTCAATCCTAATACCTTATAAGGATTAACAATTTTTATATTAACATTTTTATAAGTGTCATAATTTTCAAAATCAAGCTCAAGGAAAGAAGTAACATAGCGAATAAATTTATCCCCTTCATAATTGCCATATCTAGATAAATTATTAATCTCTTTAAGAGCTGCAACAAGCCATACAAAAAGATCTTTATACTGAGAATAACCAAGCTTCAAAGTATATAATATCTTATCTGCATTTCTGTTCTGAGTAATAGAAAAATGAAAGATATTATAAATTTCTGTCTTATATCTCTCTGATAAATTCAAAGAATTAATCAGAAAATTAATATAACTTAATTGCTCCCCAGTCATTGATCCTAAGATAGAAATCAACTTAGCTATCAATAAAAAAGATAACTTGTAAAACTCAAATTCTCTTAACTTAGAATAAGAATAATCTCTTGTTGTATATATCCTAAATCCACCTAAAATGATAGAGATTATAAAAAAAACAAAAAATATTAGAAACATGATTAAAATAAAGGGACTAAAAAGCAAAATAAATGGTAATAACAAAAATAAAATCTGAAACAAATTAGACACCTAAATAAACAAACTGATAATCAAAATTAAGACATACTAAAACTACTAATAAATTTTATGACTTCCTGTCTTATTCTTCTAAGCTCATTATCAGACTTAGTTTTCAAAGCTCTAACAATAAAACTAGCAACTCTAATAGAATCATCTCTATTTAAACCTCTTGAAGTAATAGCAGCAGACCCAATGCGAATACCAGAAGCTACAGAAGGACTCCTTGAATCAAAAGGAATCACATTCTTATTAAGGGTAATGTTTACACTTTCAAGAATACCCTCAGCATCAGCTCCTGTAATATCCAAAATACCAAGATCAATTAAAAATAAATGATTATCAGTCCCACCACTAACTATTCTAAAGCCTTCTGAGATAAAATACTCAGCCATAGCTTTGGAATTTTCTATGACCTTAAAAATATAATCCTTAAACTCTCTTGTTAAAGCCTCTCCAAAAGCCACTGCTTTACCTGCAATAACATGCATCAAAGGTCCACCCTGAGTTCCTGGAAAAACACAAGAATTAACAGCATCTTCCAATGTTCTCTCTTTATTATTATAATTAACTATTATACTAGAATCTTTACCTGCAATAATTAATCCCCCTCTGGGTCCCCTTAAAGTCTTATGAGTAGTACTTGTAGTCAAATGTGCAACATCAACAGGAGAATTATGAAAACCTGTAGCAACAAGACCTGCTGTATGAGCAATATCACACAAAAGACAAGCTGAAACTTCATCTGCTATCTCACGAAATTTTTTAAAATCAATTTCTCTTGAATAAGAAGAAGCACCAGCAATTATTAAATGAGGTCTGCATTCTTTGGCTATTCTCCTAACATCATCATAGTCAATCATTTCAGATTCTCTTGACACTCCATAAGAATATGAATCAAAAAAAATTCCAGAAAAACTGACCTTACTACCATGACTCAAATGACCACCATGAGATAAATCCATTCCAAGAATTCTATCCCCAGGCTTAATAAGTGCCATTATAGCAGCCATATTAGCTTGAGAACCACTATGAGGCTGAACATTAGCATAACTTGCATTAAAAAGCTCCCTTGCTCGTGATATAGCTAAACTCTCAATATCATCAACAACAAAGCATCCCCCATAATATCTTTTGGAAGGATAACCCTCAGCATATTTATTAGTCAAAATACTTCCAACAGCCTGTCTTACATATGGTGATACAAAATTCTCAGAAGCAATCAATTCAATATTTTCTCTCTGCCTCTTATCTTCTTTTTCAATTAAATCAAACAAAATCTTATCTACTATCAATGTTTTCCTCCAAAGTAATTCTATGGCTTAGCGAATAATTATTATTTATCAAACTTTTATATTTAAAAAATACTAAATCTAAGTATCCATTAAACAATAAGTTATCATCAAAATCTTCCTTATATCCATAATGGATATAATCCTCTGACATATTCAAAAAATAATTAGAACTGTCTTTAAATAATACTGCATTTACTACATCAAAATAAATAAACCCAACATATTCCAAAAAAAATTCACACCAAGTATGTTCCTTAAGAGTAGAAGACTTAGAATCAAAATAAAATCCAACAGCATTTCTCAACGGTATATTATTTCGTAAAAATAACAAATTTGTAAGTATGATCAAATTATCAGCTGAAATCTTTCTTACTTTAATAGACTCATCCAAAGTTAAATCATTATCTAGGAGAGTAAAATGCGAAACTAAAGCATCAATAATAGACTTTGATAAGTCATAAACTGAATTGCTATTTTTTTTCTTGTTTATATTAAAATTAATCGAACTTAAATCAAGCGAATTATAAGATAAATAACGATTTTTCTTATTTAAGACATAAGTTTTAAATTCATACATATTACTATCAGTGTTTACTTTAACACTTTCAAAAGCTTTTCTATCAGAAATTTCTAAATCTAACTTATAAGTCTTAACTTCAAATTTTAAGTGATATTTATTCGATTTTAAGCTTTTAAAAAATAAATTACTTAAATTCAATTCGGTCCCATTATTATATAAAAACTTAATTTTTTGTCTTTCATTTTCAATTGGACTTAAATAAAAAAGATTAAAATTAATGTCATCCGATGCCAAACTAAAATCTTTATCATTAACATTAACACAATAAATCTCATGAAATATTTTAAAACTTCTACCTCTCTTTAAATTCCACTTAAAAAAATTTGTACCAAAATTAAAAGAAATTCTATTACTTTCAACTCCGTTAACTAACAAAAAAATCTCACCATCAAAATGCAAAGTCTTTGGTGGAATAAATTTTATCTCCTCTCCACTTAAACTCAATATATCTTCAGGGAAGACTTTATAACGTTCCTGCTTTGTTTGAATAAATATTTCAACAATATCAGAATCTGATGCTAAATTTTTACCCCTTAATGTCACAGGAACATTTGTCATTAAAACCAAGTCTTGAGAATCAAAAAGAAATGGGGTTTTTTCTTCATCAAGTTTAATTGGGACTTGCCGACTAATTACAAGAAAAATCTCATTACTAACTCCTTTATCATTCCTTACAAAAACAAGACCCGAATTTATTTCATCTGTAATTCTAAAAACAACCTGCTCATTATTCCAGCTAACAATACTACTTTTCATTAAGTAATGATCATTAATATTAATCTCTCCAACGTTATCTCCCAAATTATATCCTTTAATAATAAGTACATTTTCATGCGAGGCAGGCATAGGTGATATTTCATAAATTATAGGTTTTAAGTAAAATAAAAATCCAGAAAAAATAAATAAACTCAAAAAAATTAGAAAAACCAAGCTTAAAATGAAATATTTACCCTTAAAAAATATTGCCAAAAATTAACCTCTTCTCACCTTAGTCCCCTCTTCAGTGTCGATTAATATAAGACCTTTAGAATGAAAATATTCCCTAATTTCATCAGCACGCTTAAAGTCTTTTCTCACTTTAGCAAGTCTTCTCTCTTCCAACAAAGAAATCATAACATCACCAATATTTACCCTATCCATCTCAATCTCTTCAAGTATTCCTTCTCTTAAATTAAGAGATAAAACTTCATCAAACTTAAACGCAAGTCTAAGTTTTGAAAGAGCAGATAAATTGTTATCTTTAATAAGATCCCATAACAAGGCTAATGCTTGAGGAATATTTAAATCAAAAGCTATTTTATCCAAAAAATTATTATAATATTTATTCTCCAAAACAGATTCAATATTTCCATAATTCTTACTAAGCAATGCCATGTCAAATTGATTTAAAGAAGAATAGAGAGAAGTTAATCTATTAAGCATGTTTCCTCTAGCCACTCTACAAGCTCTTAAATTATTAAATGTAAACTTAAGCTGGGTTCTATAATGTGCCGTTAAACAAAAATATCTAAAATCTAAAGGAGAAAATCCATTGGCCTCTAAATCTTTAATGGTAATAAAATTATTATTTGATTTCGACATCTTCTCATCTTCTATAATTAAAAACTCACCATGAACAAATATGTCACACCACGTCTTATTTAAGTAACATTCTGCTATTGCTATTTCATTTATGTGATGAACCCCAATATGATCAACTCCACCCAAATGAACATCAAGAGTACTCTTAAAATAATCTAAATTCATTGCCGCACACTCTAAATGCCAACTTGGATAACCAAATCCCCAAGGTGAATCCCATTTCATTTCTTGATCTTTAAACTTTGAATTCGTAAACCACAAAACAAAATCTAATTTATTTTTTTTAAAAGGATCAACTTCAACCCTGGAAACAGAAGAATCAATAGAATTATTTAGATTAATACCCGCCATCTGTCCATAAGTCTTACAATGAGAAGTATCAAAATAAACATTACCATTAACAAAATAAGTAAATCCATTTTGCTCAAGAACTTTGACCACTTTTATCATTCCAACAATATATTCACTTGCAACAAGAATCTTGTCAGGACGCAGGACATTCAACTTTGCACAATCATTAAAAAAAGCTTCTGTAAAAAATCTGCTGATTTCATAAACTGTAAGTCCTCTCTCTCTTGCAGCCTTCACGATCTTATCTTCTCCTTCATCAAATTCGCCTGTCAAATGACCAATGTCAGTAATATTCATTGCATAACGAACATTATATTCTAACAATCTTAATGATTTAACAAGTAGATCTTCAAAAATATATGTCCTAAGATTACCTATATGAGCATAATTATAAACAGTCGGACCACAAGCATAAACTTTAGTATCACCAAAATTTTTTACTTCAGATAAATTTCTTGTTTTTGTATTATATAACCTAAGAAGCATATGTTCCATGAAAAAATTAATTCTAGAGATCAAAAAAACAAAAATTAAACTTTAATATAATCTCTACATAACTTACCATACAAGTTTATTATATTTAAAGAAATTTGACAAATTGATTAACAAAATTCACATAATCTGAAAAAATTTACCTCAATTTTGAAAAAAGCAAAAATCCAATATACAATTAAAAACATGTTTAAAAACATAAATAATTTTCTCAAGAAAATCAATATTAAGCCTAAAACAGAAAATCTTACAAACTATACAACCTATAAAATAGGGGGCATTTCCAAATTATTCTTAGCACCTAAAACAATCAAAGATACAGAAAATATCTTTCAAGCAGCAATAGAAGAAAAAGTCAAAATATTTGTTTTAGGAGGAGGCTCCAATCTATTAATAAATGATGAAGTAGAAATTGATTTTCCTATAATTTATACTGGAAACTTAAGTAAAGTTGAACTTAAAAATAATCAAATTACTGCTGAATGTGGTACCAATTTTGAAGCCCTATGTCATATTGCACTGAAAAATGAATTAAGCGGATTAGAGTTTATATACGGACTCCCTGGAACACTTGGAGGTGCAATTTGGATGAATGCCAGATGTTTTGGAAGTGAAATATCTGCAATACTAGATCAGATTGTGTTTATAGATGAAAATGGAAAAACTACCTGCAAAAAATTTGAGAGAAATGAATTTTCATACAAATTTTCCCCATTTCAAAACAAAAACATTATAATATTAAAAGCAACTCTTAACCTAAGAAAAGGCAATAAAAAGCATATTGAAGAGATCATGAAACAAAACAAGCAAAAACGAATAGACAAAGGTCACTATCTATTTCCAAGTAGCGGTAGTACATTTAAAAATAATCAAAATTTTCTCAAACCTACTGGGGAAATAATCGAAGAATGCAACTTAAAAGGACTAAAAATTGGAGGAGCATCAGTATCAAAATACCACGGCAACTTTATTATCAATAATAATAAAGCAAGTTCTAAAGATATAAAAACCTTAATTGAAAGGGTAAAAACGGAAGTGAAAATAAAAACAGGCTTTTCAATTGAAGAAGAAGTCCTTTATATCGGATTTAGTAACAAAAATTAGGTTATACATCCCAAAATCCATTATCAATATTTCCAACAATATTTTTCATATTAGCAATTTTTTCTCTATATTCATTAACAAACACCATATGCTCACGCAAAGGTTCTAAAGCCTCTAAACTCATTCTAGAAAACTCAAACTCACCTAAATAATTATTTAAATTATTAAACTTTCTCTTAATAACAAAATAACTATTAAATATCTCCTTACACATATTCTTAGCATCTTTAATCTTAATATCGTGAGATAAATACTTATTTTTAAACTCTTCAATTTCTCTTACATGCTTAGCAAGAGTAATATTAATCTTCTCATGTTGAGAAGAGTTATTATCAATATTATCCTGAACATCCATAAAATCCTTATAAATAGAATCAATCTCGGAGCTTATAACTGAAATGATATTATTAACCATCTTAAGTTCATCCTTAATAGTTGTAGAATACTTTCCAGAATTAATAGCAAGCTTTCTAATTTCCTCTGCAACAACAGCAAAACTTTTACCGGCATCTCCAGCTTTGGCTGCCTCAATGGCTGCATTCATTGCAAGCATATTAGTCTGAGCCGATATTAACACCAAAAGCTTATTTGCACTTTGAAGATTATTAGTTTGAGATAAAAGCTCAGAAAAATTTTTGTTAACACTTTCAAAAATAGAACTCAATTCAAAAACCTTACTCTTTACACTATTAATACTTGTAGAATTTGATGTAACAACTTTATCAAAAATCTCTAAATTTTTATCTATTCCATAAAAAGCAATAGCATTTTCTTCAAACTTCGTAGAAATATCTAATATATTTTTATTATGCTCACTAATTGGTCCAGATATAGACTCAAAGTCTTTTAAAATATTCATAATTGATTTCTCAAACTTAGAACAAGCATCACCTATATTATCATAAGTAACAAGACTATTATGAATCTTATCCATAACCTCTTCAGACATACTTATCTCACTTAAACACTTCTTCAAATCTTGTACATAGCCACTCATACTATTGATAGTCTGAGTGGATTTTGTAAAAAAATTATCAAATTCAGCACCAATATAAGAAAAAATAAAAGATTTATACTTAACTTCTAAAATAGGTTCAAAACTCAGAATATCCTCTTTTGCCTTTTTATACTTAATAAGCATTCTAAAATCTTCAATAAAGGGAAAAATGAGCTTATTGCAAAGATAAAATATAACTAAACAAGAAAAAAATATAAATCCCAAGAAAAAAATTGCATTAGATTGAAATCTAAGAGGAAGATACTCCATATTCAAAAGAATACCTTGAAATCCGTTTTGATCAATCTGGAAACTACTTAAAACATAATACTTTTTTTTATGCTCTAAAACATACTTAGAAATATTGGAATTTTTCTTAATATGACTTATAACACTGCTTAAAACACTATTTGTATAGTTTGTAGCAAAATTATTAGTATTTAAATCATTAAGACTTAAAAATAAAGGCTTAAACTCTCTATCAATCAAAAAAAATTCATAATTTGAATTGTGAGATTTAAAATAAGAATTAAACTGATTTGCAATATTAATAAACAAATCGTCAAAATAAACTAAAAAACAAATCACACCCCTTACTGAAGAATTAGTATTCATAACAGGCATACTAACAACAGAATAGAGCTTATTTGCTATTCTCTTATAATTTGAATAATACACAACATGCTTACTTTTAGGAACATAGTAAATCGGATCTTCAAGAATGTTATTTATACCTAAGAAAGAAAAGTCTTTATTTGAAATCAAAACATTTTGCCCAACAGGAATGTAGAAAACCCCTTCTAAAGAATTTCCTGCAAAGGGTAAATGCTGAAAAATTTTTATTACCTCATTAAATCCCTCAGAATTTAAAAACAAATCAATATTTGCATTCAAATCATGCATGAATCGCAAGTCAACACTTGAAATAAAATTATCTGAAATCTTACGTAAACTATTTAAAGCTTCACTATTCTTAACGAACTCTCTTAAAACACCAACAGCATTATTATACTTACTTCTAATCTGCAAAGCCACATTATTTGAAAATAATTTAAAATCAGATTCAATACGCTCCAAATATCCGTCTTTATAGTTTAAATAAGCTTGACCTAAAAATAATATACTAAAGCAAATAAAAATAAAAAGTACAAGATATAAAAAAAATCTCATATTTTTTAATTTAACATTTACCAAATCCTCATCCATAAAAAAACTTCTCCAAAATCAAATCCATAAAAACAAAGTTTCAAGCTAAATTAAATTACTACATAAATATTTAATAAAAATATGCATTTTATTATTCTAATATACGTATATAATTATATAATAAAACATATATAATACTAGTTAGTTGTAATATTTTATAAAAAGTTTTGTGAGGCTTCAAGTGAAAAGAAATCATTCTAGTTCTAGTCTTTTTTACAAGTTTAATATTGTTATTGTAGTCTATACAATAATTATTGCTATGAGTATTTTCCTACTATTAAATAACGGATACAGGAAAATAATAACAAAAGAACTTCAAAGCTTTACAAAATTCGTCAATAATATAATGACAAAAAGCTTCTCTAGAGATACAAGAAACATGTTAATCGCTATTGATGATTTTGTTAAAAATCATAATCAGAATCTTAAAACACAAAAAAAAGAAAATTTAAAAAACACAATCTCTACTGATCAGTTAAGTTCTTTCCCATCCTACATAAAAATAATAGAATACATAAACAAAAACGGAAAAATATTATACTCAAGCAATGATAGAAGATTAAATACTTACATAGATTTAAAAAAAGCTAAAGCAAGTAATCATGCAAATCACTATAATACATTCACATTAAGTCAAGATTTAACAAAAATAAATAATAAAGCATATATACAAATGTTTTACAAGATACCTCAACAAGAACAAAACGATTTCAATAATGCACACAATAAAAATACAAGCTTGAAAAAAGATCTTATTATAAATAGCGATGGATATATCATCCTATATATAGACATATTAGAACACATAAGACAATTAAGACAAAATATATTTATGCTCCTAGAAAGATCTTTACTAGAAAAGGGGTTCCAATATAAAAGTTCCCATTACTTCAAAATATATGCAATTAATAATCAAGGAGACATCTTTGGAGAACAAAATGAAGAAACACTTAAACCCATAAAATTATCAATAAATGACCTATTGCAAAACAACACAAAAATAACAGTCCCATTACTCACTGCAATAAATGACAAAAAGAGTAATTACAATATTAGCTACAATAATAATATAATTTCTATAACAAGACTTATATCTTCATCTTGGTATTTAGCAATACAAATGAATTACAACAATATATTTGCAAATGAGTTCAATAATATTAAATTAATGTCAATATCAATAATAATACTACTCATAATAACATTTATATTCATCATGATACTCACAATTAAAAAATTAATCATATCAAAAATAGAAAAGCTTAATGAGGTTATTCCAAAAGTAAAAGAAGGAGACCTAACCATAAAGATTGAATCACAAGGAAAAGACTCAATAAGCGATACAATAAATTACTTTGGACAGTTCATTGAAAACCTAAAGAATGTAATAAATTCACTACAAGGCAGAGTAAAACTATTAAAAGACAATGGAGATATACTCTTTAATGAAATAAACAAAGCTTATAATACAATAACAAACTCAAATAAATATATAGAAAAGACACAAGAAGAAATAGAAAAGCAAGTTGAGTTTATTTCAAATACAACAAATACAATAGAAAATTTATCTAAAAATATTGCATCACTTGACAATTCAATTGAAACTCAAGCCTCAAGCGTTGAAGAATCATCCTCCGCCATTGAAGAAATGATCGGAAGCATACAATCAGTAACAGAGATAACACAAAAAGCTGCAAAAAGCACAGAAGAGCTTAAAATATTTTCTGATGATGGTAGAAAAAAACAAAAAGAAATTATCATGCAAATTAAAGAAATTTATAAAAATTCAACAAGACTGCAAGAAGCTAATGCATTAATATCATCCATTGCTAGTCAAACCAATTTACTCTCAATGAACGCTGCTATTGAGGCATCTCATGCTGGTGAAGCTGGAAAGGGTTTTGCAATCGTTGCAGAAGAAATTAAGGATCTTGCAGAACAAGCTACTTCACAGTCAGAATCAGTTGCAACAGCAATAAATGAAATAATGGACTCAATAAATCAAACAGTAAAAACATCAGAATTAACAAACAAAGCTTTCAATCAAATATTTAACTCAATCAACCTTGTAGTTCAAATCATAGAAGAAATAAATCACACCATGCAAGAACAATCAATTGGAAGCCAAGAAATTTTAAAGGCTTTAAACACAATGAGAGAAATAACATATGAAGTAAAAATAGGTTCAAATGAAATATTTAGAGGTAACAAAAAAATAATAAATACAGTTTCTTTCCTAGAAGAAATTAACATCACAGTTTCAAATTCAATGAAGGGACTAAAAGAAGAAATCAAAAAACTAATCGAAACAGTTGAAAGCATAAAAGCTTTTGGAACAACAAACTCAAATCACATTACAGAGATTAACACAAATACCAATCAGTTTAAAACAAAATAACTCAAGGTAAATCTTATGCAGAATACAACATTTTATGTCACAGATAAGTATTTAAAAACATCCTTAATGCTCTTTCCAATTTTTGCTTATACAAAAAATTTTTTAGAAGGAGCTATAATATCAATTTGGATTTCATTGTGCATTTTACTTCCAGCAATAATCACTAAACAAATAAAATTAAAAAATCAAATATTAATAATTTACTTGTTCATAATAGGAATATTTGTTAGCTTAACTTACCTATTTATGTATTATGTAACGCCTATCCTTTATGAAAATCTACGATTCTCAATTCCTATTTTAATAGTTATAATAGTATCATTTCATAAAAACGAACCTTTTAAGAACTTACAAGATCAATCAAACATCTTTCAATACTCCAAATTACCAATAATAACATTCATATCACTAAGCACAACAATTTCACTCTTTAGAGAAATACTTAATACTGGTGGATTACAATTTTTTAATCTTAAACTATTAATAATTAAAGATAGCGATATAATAAAAACCCCAGCTTATAGTTCAAATGTTTTTCTAGTAGCATCTTTAATATTCCTATTGATTAATATATTAATAAGCATAAAAGGAAAAAAGAATGATTAGTGAAATAAAAAAAGATTTAGAAGATAAAATTAGCAAAACAATAAAGGATCTTGCACTTAAACAAAAAATTCAATTAGAAAAAATAAATATAATAATGCAAAAACCTCCAAAAAGTGAACTGGGAGATTTATCAATATTAACATTCGAATTTAGTAAAATCTTAGGACTTAATATATCTGTGATTACTGAAGAGATAATCAAACAGCTTGGAAATAAATATGAAACCAAGTCAATGGGACCTTATTTAAATATAAAATTTAACAGAACAGAATATATCAAAAATACAATCAAAAAAGTTAATGAACAGCAAGAAAAATATGGAATAAGCAATGCACTCCAAAACAAAAAAATAATAATAGAATTCTCATCACCAAATACAAACAAACCATTGCATATAGGACACCTTAGAAATAACATTATTGGAGAAAGCTTATCAAGAATACTAAAAGCTGCTGGTGGACAGGTAACAAAAATAAATATGATAAACGATAGAGGTACACATATCTGCAAGTCCATGCTAGCTTACAAAAAATTTGGCAATAACACAACTCCTGAACTTTCCCTTAAAAAAGGAGATCATTTAATCGGTGATTTCTATGTAAAATACAATGAATATGCCAAAGATAATAAAATAGTAGCAGAAGAAGAAATACAACAATTACTATGTAAATGGGAAGCAAAAGATGAAAACACCATCCAACTTTGGCAAAAACTAAATAAATGGGCAATTGAAGGAATCAATGAAACTTATACACTTACAAATATTACATTCGATAAAACTTATCTTGAAAGTGAAATATTTAAGATTGGACGAAAAATTGTACTTAAAGGATTAGAGAACGGTTTATGCTATAAAAGAAAAGATGGAGCAATATGTATAGATATACCTACAGAAAAAAATGAAATAACCGAACAAAAATTCAAACAGAAAGTACTATTAAGAGCCAACGGAACATCTATTTATTTAACCCAAGATTTAGGAAATATAGTAGTTAGAAAAAATGAATTTAATTTCGATGAGATGATTTATGTAGTTGGAAATGAACAAATTCACCATTTTAAAAATTTGTTTCTAATTGCAGATAAATTAGGTATTACAAAAGAAAGCAATCTCATGCATTTGTCATATGGCATGGTAAATTTACCTGAAGGCAAAATGAAATCAAGAGAAGGCAAGATAATTGATGCTGATAATCTAATTCATGATCTAATTGAATTAACTATGTCAGAGATAAAAAAGAAAAAGTATTTAGATAAGCAAAACTATCAAAATACCGCATTAAACATATCATTAGGAGCTATTCATTACTATCTATTAAAAATAGCAATACATAAAGATGTATTATTTAATAAAGAAGAAAGTTTATCATTTATTGGAAACTCAGGTCCCTACATTCAATATGTAGGAGCAAGGATTAATAGTATCCTTGAAAAATACAAAGAATTAAACTTGCCCTCTAAAAATATTAATTTTGATGTCTTAGAAAATGAAAAAGAATGGGAAATAATTAAGATTATCTCTGAACTTGAAGAACACATAATCAAAGCCTCAAAGGACCTTAATCCTTCAGTAATAGCCAACTATTCTTACTTACTTGCAAAAAGCTTCAACACATACTATCAAGACACAAAAATAATAGACAGGAATAACATTGAACTCACGAATGCAAGAATTGATTTATCAAAAGCCGCTCTACAAACAATAAAAAACTGCATGAATTTACTCAACATTCCCTACATGCAAAAGATGTAAATTTGAATCTTTCAAGAGCATATCGCAATAGTTCAAAGTCATCCTTTCATCCTTATTTAAACATTGTCTTTATTAAACAATGTCATTATCTTATTATGATATTTCTTATATATGTAATACCTTTTAAGCTTAAGAGTATTTGTAAGCTCTTCACCAACAACAAAAGCATCTTTTGACAAAATAAATCCAACGATTTTTTCAAAATTCTTAAATCCAGATTTAGAGTTAACTATATCTGAAACACATTTAGAATAAAGATTATTAACAGATTTATTAGATAATAAATCATCATGAGAAGCAAATAGTATTCCATTGGTCTTGGCCCACTTTCCAAGATGTTCAAAATTAGGTACAATAATAGCTCCCAAAAACTTCTGATCTTGACCTATAACCATAACATTATCAATAAACAAAGACTTTGATAAAGCCCGCTCAATAGGCTCAGGCTCAATATTCTCTCCACTTTTTAAAACAATTGTATCTTTACTTCTTCCAACAACTGAAATTTCATCGTTAATCGTTGCATAAACTAAATCACCTGTCTTAAGCCACCCATCTTTTGTTAAAACTTCATCTGTTTTCGCTTCATCTTTAAAATAACCACTCATAATCTGAGGAGATCTTACCCAAAGTTCGCCCTTCTCACCATAGGATAAATCATTCCCATCACTATCAACTATCCTATATTCAATATCCGGAAATAAAGGTCCAACAGTTTTTGTAACAGGATGCTTAAGACGTCTCACGCTTAAAACGGGACCTGTTTCTGTAAGACCATAACCCTCAAGAACCAAAATACCTACAGCCTTAAAAAAATAATCAACATACTCTAATAAAGCTCCCCCACCAGAAATACCAAATTCAAACCTTTTTCCAAGTGCCTTATTTATTTTTCTAAAGACTAAAACATATCCTAATAATTTAAAAGGAAACATTAAAATCAATCCAGCAAGATAAATAAATTTCATAAAAAATGCAATCAAAAAATTTGGCTTCTTATAAACAGGAACAAGCCCCAAAAATCTCTCCTTAAGCTTTACATAAAAAATTCCCGTTTTTAAAAAAAAATTAAATAAAACTCTCTTGAAAAAAGACTCCGATACCTTTTTAATAATAGCAAGCCTTATTCCCTCCCAAATCCTTGGAACAGAAATAATCGAATGAGGGTTTAAAATTGCAAAATCTTTAAGTAAAATGGGTCCAATAGGCTTTGAATAAGCAACTGATATACCATGAAGAGCAACTATATATTCACAAATTCTCTCAAACGAATGCCAAAGAGGAAGAACAGAAATCATTATCTTTCCTGGTAAAAGTATTGGCAAATAATCATAAATCCTATCTAGTTGAAAAATAAAAGATTCATGACGCAATACAACACCTTTTGGCAATCCTGTTGTTCCTGAAGTATATATTATAGTTGCAATATCTTTATCAGAAACCTTTTCAAGCTCAGAATCAAACATGCTAGGATTATCTTTTAAAAAATCATCACCCACACTCAATAATTTTTTATAAGATATTATTTTCATATTTTCTAACTTATCCTCATAAAGTCTGTTATCATTAATCACAACAACATATTTAACAAATTTAAGATCATGTTTCTTAGCAATAATTTTTTGAAGCTGTTTATCATTTTCCACAAAAACAAAACTAGACTCAGAATGATTAATAATATAGGCTAACTCATCTTCAGATGAATCATTACCCTTTGGAACATCAATACCTCCCAAGCTCATAACAGCTATATCAATAATTAACCACTCTCTTCTTGAATCAGAAATAAGAGTTATTTTATCTCCTTTTTTAATTCCATAATGTAAAAGCCCAGATCCAATACTCCTAACTTCATTCCAAAAACTAGAATATGTCTGTTTCTTAAAATCTATAGATTCATTTTCTTTATAAATAAAAATATCAAGATCCCCATAAAGTCTAACAACTTCATTAAAACGCTTAGGTATAGTATCTACCATAAAATCCTCCTTAACTAATTTAATAAAAAGAGCAAAAAACTAACAAAAATATTATAAAAACTATGAAAAAAAATTGAATAATATATATTCTTATAAATTAAGTATATATAAGACAAAATCCCCCCAAAAATGAATGCAAATACAAACCCAATAAATCCATAATAAAAATGTCCATAACCAAAAATAACACTACTAATAAAAGATGCTATTAATGAAGCAACTCCTGCCTGTTTAAGTTTGGTAATAATAAAAGCTCTGAAAAATAATTCTTCAACTCCTCCTGTAAAAAGGGAAGTAATAACCATTAAAAAAAGTGCTTGCTTATTACTTATACTCCACACAAAACTAGGCCCAGATGCATTAACCCAGAATTGAAATGATTCTGGAAGAAAATAAAAAAGAAAAAAATATAAAATAATTAATGGAAAAAAAATACAAATCATAATCCCAATAAAAATTAAAAATGATTGCCAAACAAAAATGGGCCTAAATTCAGGAATAAAAAATTCATCTCTAAAATTGTAAGAACTTGTTAATCTAGAAAAATGTAAAATGAAAAGAATTAAAAAGGTGCTATATATCCAGTAATAATAATGGTTTTCACTAAAGTTCCAAAGATCAACATTTAGTCCATAAATAGAAAGCAAGCGAGTAACTATAAAATAAACCAAGAAAAGTTCTAAAAAAACATATTTTACAGGATATTTACCATTGTTTAATAATATCATAATAAATTATAGATATATAAATATCATATTGTCAAACTTTATAATAACTAATTTAAAAATGAATTAATATAATCTTAATATATTTTAAAAATAAATTAATATATTAAAATATATTTCTTAAAAAGAGACTACTAATGATTTTATTGTTTATCATAAGTTCATTAAACCTATTAACAAGATATTATTTAAGATTAAATTCAATTTATTTAAATTTAATCTTAATATTAGTATTCATAATCAAAAAAAATGCTCATCTGACACTCACATTCATAATTAGTACAGGTCTCCTAATCGTATTTGAAATTAGCCTCAATTTCAAAAGACTTAAGAATGATTTTTATCAAATAACAAATATTACATATCTTGAAAAATATTCAAACACTAGGATTGAATCAATAGACGGATTTGGTCAAAAATACAAACTTACATTTAAAAATATTGAAGACAAGTATCAAATCGGAGATATCATCAAAATTCAAAATAATAAAATCCAACTTATCAAAAGACCACTATTAGTAAAGCTAAAAGCGAAATACAATAAAAAAATAAATCGATTTTTAAACACAACCAGTACCAAATATTCTCACTTTTCCAAAGCAGTTCTAACAAATAATAAATTGGGAATAACAAAATATGAAAATAACTTATTTCAAAAAGCAGGCATATCACACATATTAGTTGTATCTGGTTTGCATTTTTACCTAACTTATATCATATTTTATCACTTACTCTATAAAATCAAAAATGAAAAACTAAAATACTTCATTCTAAGCACAATACTATTCAATTATCTAATATTAACTGGCTTTTCACCATCTGCACTAAGGGCATTCATAATGATAGAAACACTCATAATCTACAAATTGACATACGGAAAAATTAATTTGCTTAGCACATTATCAATTAGCTTTATAATAAATTCCATCTTCTTACCACACACACTAAACTCAGTAGGCTTCAAATTGTCTTATCTTGCAGTACTTGGAATATCAATCTCTCTTGAAATTAAGAAAAGATATAATTTAAACGCACTTATCTCTTCAATTTTTACAATCTTTCTGATTCAGATTACAACAGCTCCCATTCTTTACACTAATAATCTTAATCTTCAACCAATTTCAATAATATCAAACCTAATAGTTACTCCTCTCATACTAGTATTTTTAATAATAAAAATACTAAGTTTAGGAGCCTATGCAATAAACACACATCTGTTTTTATTCTTTGATCTAATAAACATCTATATATTCAAGACAATAAAAGGCACAGCTATTCTCTTTAGCAAATTTCCAGTAATTCAAAATCACAACATAGGAATATTTTTAGTCTTAAGTATTTTAACGATATTTTACATAATCTACAAATTAGAACAAGAAAGAGATACTGAAATAAAAGTCTAAAGCACCCAATATAGCAATATGCTATTATTTTACTATCTATGAACATAAACTATAACAGCATAAACAGCATTAAGCTTGCCCTTAAAAGCAAAAATATAGCTCCAAGAAAAATATGGGGACAGAATTACCTCATTAACGAGCAAATAAGAGAAAAAATAGTAGACTCACTGGAAATAAAAAAAAATGAAAAAATTTGGGAAATAGGGCCAGGTCTGGGAGCTATGACAACTATCTTACTAAAAAAAACAAATTTCCTAACAGCTTTTGAAATTGATCCTAAATACTCAGAAATTTTAAATGAACAATTTGGAAAATTTAAAAATTTTAAGCTCACCGAAGGTAATTTTTTAAAGACATATAAACGAGAAGAACAAAATATTAACAAAATATTTTCAAATTTACCTTATAATATCGCATCAAAAGTAATATCAGTGCTTATTGAAGATGAAATCCTAAAACACATGGTATTTACAGTACAAAAAGAACTAGCAAACAGAATGCTTGCAAAAAAGGGGAATAAAAACTATTCATCATTCACAGTGCTAGTCCAATCACACTTTAATGTAATTAAAATAATGGATATAGATAAAAAAAATTTTTATCCAATACCCAAAGTACAATCAACAACTCTCAAATTAATTCCCTGCAAAGGAGACATTAAAGACTTTAAAGCATTTAATAAATTAATTAGAACAGTATTTACAAGTCGCAGAAAAAAACTTAAAAATACAATCATTAACTTTGTCAAAGATAAAAGCATTCTTCAAAACGATTTCTTAAAAAAATTTTTAGATAAAAGACCTGAAGAGATCTCTGTCAAAGAATTCATCATAATTTCAAACAAACTAACTACTGATCATCAAAGCACTTGTTAATACGATATCATCCACAGAACAACCTCTTGAGAGATCACTAATAGGATTTTGCAATCCTTGCAAGAAAGGGCCATAGGCCTTAGCAAAAGCCAATCTCTCAACAAGCTTATAACCAATATTACCAGATTCTAAACTAGGAAAAATTAATATATTGGCAGCACCTGCAACTAAGGAATCATTACACTTTTTCTCAGCAATACTTTTCATCAAAGCTGCATCAAGCTGCAGTTCTCCATCAATAAGCAAGTCTGTACACTTACTCTTAACGATCTCTAAAGCACCTCGCACCTTTTCAACTTCTACGGAATGAGCAGACCCCTTAGTAGAAAAACTTAAAAGAGCCACCTTTGGCTGTGCACTAAAAATATTCCTAAATGAATTTGCACTATGTATTGCAATTTCTGCAAGCTGTAAAGAATCAGGATTAACTATCACAGCACAATCAGAAAACATTAAAATTCCTTCATATCCAAAACAAGTTTCAACCCGACTAAGATCACTTCCAGTATCCATAATCATAAAAGAAGATACAAATTTAGTCTCTTTAAGTTTAGGAAGTATTGTAAAAACACTTTTTAAAACCTTAACAGAAGGCGTTAAAGCACCACAAACACAAGTCTTAACTTCAGCAAGTCTAACCATCATCATAGAAAAAACAATTTCATCTAAAAGCTCTTCTTTAGCCCTCTTTAAAGTCAATTTTCTCTTTTGTCGCAAACTACAATATTCATCCATATATCTATCAAAACCCTTAAAAGAATCCAAATCTACAACCTTTACCATTGCTAAGATATCATCCCTAGATCCCACAAGTTCTTTTAATTTTTTCAAGATCTCATCTTCACGCCCAATAAGCACAACAAGTCCCGCAAGTTTTTCCTTTAAAATATCAATAGTAGCTTTCAAAATCCTAATATCCCCACTTTCAGGAAAAACTATACTAGCCTTATCTCCCTTTTCCACTACAATTTTTTTTGCTCTACCAAATACATAATCTTTGAAATTAAAGGACCCCATAACATCTCCTATGTAATATCTCTATGCTATACTTATATATTAATAAAATAATAAATTATTTAATAAACAAAATACACAAAATAAACTAGCATTAGTATTAAAATACGAATATAATACATCAAAAAAAGGAAAAATAAATTAAGTGAAAAAAAAGAATCTAATTACAGCTGCATTGCCATATGTTAACAACATACCTCACCTTGGCAACTTAGTACAAGTTCTCTCAGCAGATGCTTTTGCAAGATACTCAAGAATGATGGGAATAGAAACGCTTTATGTCTGCGGCACAGATGAATACGGCACAGCAACAGAAACTAAGGCTTTAATTGAAAAAACTACTCCTGAAGAACTTTGCAATAAATATCATGAAATACACAAATCAATTTATGAATGGTTTAACATTAAATTTGATATCTTTGGACGCACAACTAACAAATGCCACAAAGAAACTGTACAAGGTTTATTCCTAAAGCTAGAAAAAAATGGTTATATCACAGACAAAGAAAGCGAACAATTTTTCTGCCAACAAGATCTAATCTTTTTAGCAGATAGATACGTAACAGGAGAATGCCCAAATTGCGGACATAATGCAAAAGGAGATCAATGTGAAAACTGCTCTAAATTATTAGCTTCAACCGACTTAATAAATCCAAAGTGCATAATTTGCAAAAACACACCTATTTTAAAAACAACTAAACATCTCTACATTGACACACCAAAGATAAAAAATGAACTTGAGCATTGGATACAAACAACCTCACAGAATAAAAATTGGAATGCCAATGCTATTAAAATGACAAATGCATTCTTAAGAGATGGACTTAAACAAAGAGCAATAACAAGAGATTTAAAATGGGGAATACCAGTACCAAAAAAGGGATATGAGAATAAAGTATTTTATGTATGGTTTGATGCACCAATTGGATATATCTCAATTACAAAAGAAATTTTAAAAGATTGGAAATCATGGTGGAAAAATAATGAAGAAACAAATTTAGTGCAATTCATTGGAAAAGATAATATTTTATTTCACACTGTTATATTCCCTAGCATAGAGCTTGGAAGTAAAGAAAACTGGACAATGCTAAGTAATCTAGCTTCAAGTGAATATTTAAATTACGAAAATCTAAAATTCTCAAAATCTACAGGAACTGGAATATTTGGTAACGATGTCATAACAACTGGCATACCAGCTGATGCTTGGAGATTTTACATCTATTATAACAGGCCCGAAAAATCTGACTTTCAATTCACGTGGAATGACTTCATGGAAAGGATAAACAGTGAGCTTATTGGAAATTTTTCAAATCTTATTAACCGAGTACTAACATTTTATAAAAAATTTTTTGGAAAGAAAATAGAGAAAATAGAAATAAAAGAAGACTTTTGGCAAAAAATTAACTTCAAATATGAAAGAATTCTAAATTTTTTCAAAAAAACAGAACTAAAATCAGCTCTAAAAGAGATTCTTGATATTTCAAGAATAGGTAATAAAATATTTCAAGACAAAGAACCATGGAAAACAAAAGATAATGAACCTAAAGAAACAAAAGAACTATTATTAAACCTAATATATTTAATAAAGGACCTATCAATCTTAATTTCACCTTTTATACCGTACACAAGTGACAAAATAAGAAAGTTTTTCGGAGAAAGTTATGAAATTTCCAACAAATTCTTAGGAATAAATCTAGGTCTAAATACAATTCAGAACACGGAAGTACTATTTTCAAAGATAGAAAAACAATTAATTGACAGTTTAAAATTAAAATATTCAGGAGGTAAAAATATGCAAGACAAACAAATAGAAAATCCAATAAAATTATTCAGCGAACAAGTATGCTTAAGAGTTGT